>NZ_JBHXSC010000012.1:4704-128711 GCF_042716505.1 Streptomyces sp. NPDC058674 | reverse complement strand
GGTCTGCGGCGTGCCGCAGGACCTCTTCCGCCAGGTGTGCGACCTGGTGACGCAGAACTCGGGCCGGGCGGGGCTCGCGCCCCGGGCCGTCCCGGGCCCGCGCCCCGGGCCGTCCCGGGCCCGGCGGCCGGGCCGTCCCCCCGGGCCAGGCGGCCGGACCGGCCCGGGCCCCGCGTTCCGGGCTGGGCAACCCCGGGCCCCGCGGCCGTCTCGGGCCCCGCTCCTGCCGGTCTGTCCCGGGGTCCGTGCCCGTTGAGTTGGTCTGGGCCGTTGTGCGGCGGGGTGCGCCTCGGGAAGGTGGGTTGCCGGGCTCCGTGACCGTCGGGCCGGGGCGGGCGGTGGGCCTCCCGGGCCGCCCGGGGCGCTGCGCCTGCCGGGCTGTCCCGGGCTGGTGTGCGGCGGGGCGCGTCCCGGGTCTGCGGGCCGGGTGGCTCCGCCCCGGGCCGGGTTATGGCCGGGCTGCGCCCGTCTCCGCGACCGCCCGGCCGTTCCGGCGGGTCCGCCGGGACGGCCCCGGTCATTCGCCTGGCCGCCTCCGACCGCGCCCGCCGGGCCGTTGTGCGGCGGGGTGCGCCCCGGGCCGGTGCGTTGCCGGGCTCCGCCTCGGGCTCTTCGTCGGCTCGGGGGGCCGGCCGGGCTGTACCGGGCCCGCGTGGGGTGGGTCCGCCGGGGGGCCTTGGTTTCGTATCTGCCGGGGCGGGACTCGGGGAGCAGGCGGGTGGGCGCGGTCCGGCGGGACGATCAGGCCGGGACGCGGGGGAAGCGGGACTGGAGGGTCCAGACGGCCGGGTTGTCGGCGAGGCCCTCGTGCATGTCGACCAGGTCGGCGATGAGGTCGTGCAGGAAGTCGCGCGCCTCGCGCCGCAGCAGGCGGTGGCTGAAGGTCAGCGGCTTCTCCTCGGCCGGCATCCAGTCGGCCTCGACGTCGACCCAGCCGAAGCGGCGCTCGAACAGCATCCGGTCCGTGGACTCGGTGAAGTCCAGTTCCGCGTACTGGCGGTGGGCGGAGCGGCTGCCGCGGGGGTCCTGGTCGAGCTGCTCGACGATGTCGCACAGGGCCCAGGCGAAGTCCAGTACGGGCACCCATCCCCAGGCTGTGGACACTTCCCGGTCCGCGTGGGTGTCGGCGAGGTAGACGTCCCCGCAGAACAGGTCGTGGCGCAGGGTACGGACGTCCGCCGAGCGGTAGTCGGTCTGCGGGGGGTCCGGGAAGCGCCGGGAGAGGGAGTAGCCGATGTCGAGCACGTACCCGATGGTGTCACGGGTCCGGGCGGCCCCCGCCCCCCGTCCCCGCCCCCGCCCCCGCCCCCGCCTTCCCCCCGTCCCGGCGGCGGGGACGGGCCGGCGGGGTCAGGGGAGGAGGCGTTGTTCCTTGGCCACCGCGACCGCGCCCGCCCGGGTGTCGACGCCGAGCTTGTCGTAGATGCGGCCCAGGTGGGTCTTGACGGTGGCCTCGCTGATGAACAGGGCGCGTGCGATGTCGCGGTTGCCCAGGCCGCGGGCCAGCTGGCCGAGGATGTCCAGCTCGCGGTCGGTCAGGGTGGGACGGGCGCCGCGCAGGTGGGCCATCACGCGGCTGGCGACCGGAGGGGAGAGGGTCGTGCGGCCCTGGGCCGCCGAGTGGATCGCGGCGAAGAGCTCCTCGGGCCGCTCCGCCTTGAGGAGGTAGCCGGTGGCGCCCGCGCCGATGGCCCGGGTGATGTCCGCGTCCGTGTCGTAGGTGGTCAGGACCAGGACGTGCGGAGGGTCCGGGAGGGCCGTGATGCGGCGGGTGGCCTCGATGCCGTCGATGCCCTCGCCCAGCTGGAGGTCCATCAGGACCACGTCGGGCCGGAGCTTCGCGGCCAGCGCGACCGCCTCCTCGCCGCTGCCCGCCTCGCCGAGCACGTCGATGTCCGGCTCGCTGCCCAGGAGGGCGAGGAGGCCGGCGCGGACCACGACGTGGTCGTCGCAGAGGAGGATCGTCGTCATCCGGTGGGCTCCAGGGGGATGGCCGCGGAGAGGACGGTGCCTTCGCCGGGCGTGGATTCGATCGTCAGGGTGCCGCCGAGCTGGCGCACGCGGGCGTGCATCGCCGGGAGGCCGTGGCCGCGCTCGGAGGCGGCGGCGCGGGGCCCGGAAGCGCCGGCGCGGGGCTCGGTGAAGCCGTGGCCGTCGTCCGCGACGTCCAGGACCACCTGGTCGCCCAGGAAGCTGAGGGTCAGGGCGGCGGTCCGGGCGCCGGAGTGCTCCCGCACGTTGGCCAGCGCGCCCTGCGCTATGCGCAGCAGGGCCGACTGGACGCGGTCGGGGAGCGGGGCGGGCGTGCCTTCGAGGTGGAAGCGGACCTCGGTGTCGGGGCCCGCGTCCAGCGCGCGCAGCGCGTCGGCGAGCCCGGCTCCCCCGGCCAGTTCCGCCGGGGCCAGGTCGTGGACGAGGCGGCGGGCCTCGGCGAGGCCGCGGGCGGCGATGCCGGTGGCGGTGCGGACGTGCGCGCGGGCGGTGCCGGGGTCGGTGTCCCAGGTGCGGTCGGCGGCCTGGAGCAGCATCTGCTGGCTGGAGAGGTTCTGGGCGAGGGTGTCGTGGATTTCCATGGACAGCCGCTGCCGCTCGGCGAGGGTGCCTTCGCGGCGTTCGGTGGCGGCGAGCTCGCGGCGGGTGCGGATCAGGTCGTCGATCAGCGTCCGCTGGGCCTCGGCCTGGCGCTCCGTGTGGACGAAGACGGCGGTCGCGAGGGCGGCCACGGCGGGCGGGGCGAGGAGGAGGTTGGGGTCGAAGGCGGTGGCGAGCTGGAGTTGGGCGATGACGACGAAGACGGTGAGGAGGGCGACGAGGACGACCGCGGCGCGCGGGGGGAGGGTGCGCAGGGCGGTGTAGAAGAGCGGGACGGCGCACCAGGCGAAGCTGGGGGCGAGGACGACGAGGACCACCCAGGTGGCGACGACGAGGCCGAGCCAGACGAGCCGGCCGGTGGGCCGGGCGGCCCGGCCGGCTCGCCGGGCGCCGGGGCCGGTTCCCGGGTCGGGGTCGTGGGTTCCGGGGTCGGTGGGAGGGGTGGGTGTGGGCGGGGCGGCCGTGGGCGGGGTGGCGCCGACGGTGGGGCCGAGGACGTACAGCAGGGACAGCGTGATGCTGAGGGCGATGATCCACGGGGTGCGGGGCTCGCCGGGGTGGCGGAGGAGGAAGCGGGCCAGGGAGGCGCCGAGGAGCAGGAAGAACGCGGTGTGGGTGACCGTGGCCAGGGTGCGGGTGTTCGGTTTCCGCGGTGGGGGGTGGCTCACGGGGGCTCCTGGGGTGGGGGGTGGTGCGGTGCCATCCTGCCGTTTCCCTGCCGTTTCCCTGCCGTTTCCCTGCCGGGTGGGCGGGCGGGTCGTGCCGGTGCGGCGCCGCTGCCGGGGCTCTGCCCCGGGCCCCGCGCCTCAAGCGCCGGCGGGGCTGGTTGTGCGGGAGCGGCGCCGTTGCCGGGGCTTCGCCCCGGGGCCTGCGCCTCGAGCGAAGGGGGGCTGGATGTGCGGGTGGGGGGTTCGGGACAGTCAATGCGGGGGTGGGGGCGGGCGCATCGGCCGATCGGTTGACCCGGGGGTCAACCGGAGTGGTCGGCGGAGGGAGCCGGTACGGGGACGGGGCGGCCTGGGGTACGGGGCCAGGCTTGGAGCAGTGAAGGAACGGCCCGCGCCGTACCGCCGGTACGGCCCGCACCGCACCGCCGGTACGGCCGACACCGCATCACCGGTACGGCTGGCACCGCCCGGGCGGTACGGCTCGCACCGGCGGTGCGGTGCGGCCCGCACCGCACCGCAGGACCGCACCGCCCCGGCGGAACGGCCCGCACCGCCCCGCCGGGGTCGGGCCGTCCGGCCGGGGTCCGGTGCGGCACCGGCACCGGACCCGCCCCGCCCGAGCGGCCCGCACCGCACCGCCGGTACGGCCGACACCGCACCAGCCGGGGCGGCCCGCCTCCGGGCCGGGCCGGTCCGGCCGGGGCTCAGCGCACCGGCACCGGCCCCGGACCCGCCACCCTCACCGCCCGCCACCTCATCGTCCTCAGGAGCAGAGATGAACACCCGTACCCGCGTCCTCACCGGTACCGCCCTCGCCGTCGCCCTCGGCGCCGGGACCTTCGGGGCGGTCAGCGCCAGTGCCGCCCCGGCGCCGGCCGCGGCCCCGGCCGCCGCTTCGGCGAAGAAGGACGACGACCGGAACTTCACCACCTCCACCCACCTCACCGTCGATGCCGCCGCCCGCGCCGCCCAGGCCGCGCTGGACGCCGCCCAGAAGGAGAACCAGAAGGTCACCGTCGCGGTCGTGGACCGCAACGGCAACACCATCGTCACCCTGCGCGGGGACGGCGCGGGCCCCCAGTCCTACGAGTCGGCGCAGCGCAAGGCCTACACCGCCGTGTCCTGGAACGCCCCGACCTCCGTCCTCGCGGGCCGCCTCGCCCAGACCCCGAACCTGAAGGACATCCCGGGCACCCTCTTCCTCGGCGGCGGTACTCCCGTGCAGGCCGAGGGCGCCCCCGTCGCCGGCATCGGCGTGGCCGGCGCCCCCAGCGGCGACCTCGACGAGAAGTTCGCCAAGGCCGGTGCCGACGCGCTGGGCAAGTAGCCCGCGCCGCCCTCCGCCCCCGCCCGAGGGCTGTCCGGTCATCCCCCCGTCCCCCCCATCCGCCCCCATCCCCTCATCCCCGGGCGGGCGCGCGGCGCCGGCCCGGCTGCGACGCCTCGCCGCTCCGCCCCGCCGGGGACCGCGGGACAGCCCCCTAGGATCGGGCGCGTGGAACACCGCGCCGTACTCCGCCTGGCCGCCCCGGCCGCTGCCGCCCTGCTCGCCCTCACCACGGCGTGCACGGGCGGCGCCGTGCAGGGGCGGCCCGGTGCGTCCGGTCTGCGCGACCCGTACTTCCCCAAGGCCGGCAACGGCGGCTACCAGGTCGAGCACTACGCGCTGGACCTGGACTACGAGCCCGCCGACGGCCGGCTGCGCGGCCGGGCCGTCATCACCGCCCGCGCCCGGCAGGGGCTCAGCTCCTTCAACCTGGACCTGAGCGGCCTGAAGGTCGAGGGCGTCACCGTCCAGGACCGCAGGGCGCGGTACAACCGCAGCGGCAACGAGCTGACCGTCCGGCCGGCCGAAGACCTGGAGAAGGGCGAGGTCTTCCGGACGGAGGTCTCCTACAGCGGCAGGCCGAAGGCCCTCTCCGACCCGGACGGCTCCGAGGAGGGCTGGATCACCACCGGCGGGGCCGCCGCCGACGGCGAGGCCGCCGAGGGCACCGGGGACGGCGCGCCCGGGGCCGTCGGGGTCGGCGAGCCGGTCGGCTCGATGACGTGGTTCCCGGGCAACCACCACCCCAGCGACAAGGCCGCGTACGACATCACGCTGACCGTCCCGGACGGCTACGAGGCGGTGTCGAACGGCGAGCTGCGCTCCCGTGCCCCCGCCGGCGCCGGCCGCACCGCCTTCGCGTGGCACAGCCCGGAGCCGATGGCGAGCTACCTGGCCACCGCCGTCATCGGGAAGTACCGGGTGTCGACGGGCCGCACCCCCTCCGGGGTGGGCCTCTACACCGCGGTCTCGCCCGGCGAGGCGGCGCGGAGCGAGGACGTGCTCGCGCGGCTGCCGGAGGTCGTCGAGTGGGGCAGCAGGCGCTTCGGCCCGTACCCCTTCGGCACGGCGGGCGCGGTCGTCCTGCCGGGCGGGACCCTCGGGTACGCGCTGGAGACCCAGACCCGGCCCGTCTTCCCCGGGGCGCCGGGCAGCGAGGAACTGCTCGTCCACGAGCTCGCCCACCAGTGGTTCGGCAACTCGGTCTCGCCGAAGTCCTGGAAGGACATGTGGCTCAACGAGGGCTTCGCCACCTACGCGGAATGGCTGTGGACCGAGGAGCACGGCGGGCCCACGGCGCAGGAGGAGTTCGACGCCTTCCTGGACGGGGACACCGACGTCGACGAGAACGCCGACTCCGACTGGGACGCCTTCCCGCCGGCCGCGCCGCCCGGACCCGAGGACATCTCCGGGAACCCGGTCTACTACCGGGGTGCCATGGTGCTGCACCGCATCCGGCAGGAGGTCGGCGACGGGGCGTTCTTCGACATGGTGCGCGGCTGGGCGGCCGAGCACCGGCACGGGAACGCGAGTACGGCGGACTTCACGGCCTACGCGCAGGAGCGGACGGGGCGCGACCTGAAGACGGTGTGGGACGTCTGGCTCTACGGGAAGGACCGCCCGGGCCGCGGCCGGTGACCTACGGGGCCCGTAGCGCCTTGCGCAGGACCGTGCAGTCGCGGCCCAGGTCGCGGTCCTTCGCCCGGCACACGGCGGTGTACCCCTGGGACTGCCAGAAGGCGAGGGCCCGGGGGTTGTCGTCGAGCACCGCGAGCCGCAGCCCCGTCCGTCCGGCGGCGCGGAAGCGCTCCTCGACCAGGGACGCCACGGCACGTCCGTGGCCCTCCCGGTGCGCGGTGGCGTCGATCAGCAGGAGGCCGATCCACGGGTCCGGGTCGCCGGAGGCCGGGTCGGGGTGGTGGGCGAGGGTGGTGGCCAGGCCGACGAGCCGGCCGGCGGAGCGGGCGAGGAGGATCTCGGCGCCGGGCCGGGAGAGTTCGTCGGCGAGGGAGGCCGCGACCTGCTCGACGGTGATGCGGCCGGGGTCGGGGAAGTCACCGCTCAGTTCGAAGAACGCGTGGTTCGTCGCGTAGAGGGCGGCGATCTCGGTGAGGACCGGGCCGGGAAGGTCGCCGTCCACGGGGGCGAGCGGTTGCAGGATCACCTGCCGAACGGTAGCGAAGCCCCCTCCCCGGACGGCCGGGAGGGGGCTTCACCAGCGCTTGTGTCCGCCGCGCCGCGCGTCCGGTCCCTGCCGCTGCGGGGCCCGGACGCTCGGGTGGGACGGATCAGACGTTGACGCCGAAGTCCTGCGCGATACCGGTGAGGCCGGAGGCGTAACCCTGGCCGACCGCGCGGAACTTCCACTCGGCGCCGTTGCGGTAGAGCTCGCCGAAGACCATCGCGGTCTCGGTCGCCGCGTCCTCGGAGAGGTCGTAGCGGGCGATCTCCGTGCCGCCGGCCTGGTTCACCACGCGGATGTACGCGTTGCGCACCTGGCCGAAGTTCTGGCTGCGGGCCTCGGCGTCGTAGATGGAGACCGGGAAGACGATCTTGTCCACGTCGGCCGGCAGGCCGGCGAGGTTGACGTTGATGGCCTCGTCGTCGCCCGCGCCCTCGCCGGTGCGGTTGTCACCGGTGTGGACGATGGTCTGGTCCGGGGTGGACTTGTTGTTGAAGAACACGAAGTGGCCGTCGGAGACGACCTTTCCGGTCGCGTTGACGGCGATCGCCGAGGCGTCGAGGTCGAAGTCGACACCGGTGGTGGTGCGGGTGTCCCAGCCGAGGCCGACCGTGACGGCAGCGAGGCCGGGGGCCTCCTTCGAGAGCGAGACGTTGCCGCCCTTGGACAGGCTGACAGCCATGGGAATGTCCCTTTCCTCATCCGACATGCACGTACAGGCGGCCAAAGTACCGCTGCCCCCTCTAACGCGCCGAGGGGCCTGCCGGGTTCCCGGCGGGAAATTGAGGGTGACGGAGCGGCCGCGGGCACGGATCATGGGGGGCATGCCTGGTCCCTATGTCATCCGCGGTTCGGTCGTGCTCCCCGAGTCGGAGCTCGCCTGGCGCTTCTCGCGCTCCTCGGGGCCCGGCGGACAGCACGTGAACACCTCGGACTCCCGCGCCGAGCTCCTCTTCGACCTGGCGGCCACCAAGGCGCTGCCGGAGGTGTGGAAGGAGCGGGCGCTGGAGCGGCTCGCCACGCGCCTGGTCGACGGGGTGGTGACCGTACGGGCCTCCGAGCACCGCTCGCAGCTGCGCAACCGGGAGATGGCGCTGGTCCGGCTGGCCTCGCTGCTGGCGGAGGCGACGGCGCCGCCGCCGAGGCAGCGCCGGGCGACGAAGATCCCGCGCGGGATCAACGAGCGGCGGCTGCGCGAGAAGAAGGCCCGGGCGGAGACCAAGCGGGGCCGCACCGGCCGCGACTGGTAGCGGACCGCCCCCGGGACCCGCTTCGGGACCCGCCGCCGGGACCCGCCGCCGGGACCCGCCGGCGCCCCGCCCCCGAGACCCCCGCCCAGACCCACCCCCGGAACCCCCCGCCTGGGCCCGCCCCGGCTACGGCGCCAGGTGCCGGTAGCGGCCGCGGAAGTACGTCAGCGGCGGCGCGTCGGGCGACGGCAGGCCCGTGGTCAGCACCCGGCCGACCACCAGGGTGTGGTCCCCCGCCTCGACGCGGTTCTCCGTACGGCATTCGAGGGTGGCCAGGGCGCCGGTCAGCAGCAGGGCCCCCGAGGCCTCGCCGCGCACGTACGGGAGGTCGGCGAAGAGCAGTCGGTCGCTGATGCGGTTCTTCATGGCGAAGCGGCCGGCGATCTGGAGCTGGTGGTCGGCGAGGACCGAGACCGCCCACAGCGGCTGCTCGGCGAGCAGGTCGTCCATCCGGGAGCCCTCGCGCAGGCTGACGAGTACCAGGGGCGGGTCGAGGGAGACGGACATGAAGGCGGTCGCCGTCATGCCGACGTCCTCACCGCTCGGGCCGTCGGCCGCCAGGGCGCTCTCTCGGGCGGTGATCAGGCTCACGCCCGCCGCCAGCCGGGCCATCGCGGCCCGGAACTCGTCGTTGGTCACCCCCTCAGCATGGGGGTACACCCGGGCGCGGCGGGTACGGGGGTCGTGTGGCGCGCGCCGGAGCCGTCCGTCCCGCGCTCCGCGGAGCACATCGGGCCCCGGTCCGGGCCGCGTCCCCGCCCCTCGGCCCGGGGCCGGGCGTATCGTTTGCTCCCGGGAATGTGGGGGAGCGCTCCCAGTCCTGGGGCGGTCCGTTGCGTACCGTTATTCAGCTCATGTGACTTGAGTCACAGAGGGCAAGATTTGTTGACCCTGTGTACCGGCCGCACAGCTCACTGTGATTCAGTGGACGGGACACCGCAACGAAACGCCGATGACAAACCTGGAGTTGCTGTCGAGGTCTCGGGGAGAGCGAGCAATGGAGACCGAGTCGGAGCCGTACGTCCGTCTTGCGACCCTGCGGCAGTTGCACCGGGTGGTGGCCGAGCTCAACACGGCCCGGAGTCTCGCCGACACCCTGCAGACCGTCGTGGACGGCATCGTCGTGGGCCTCGGCTACGAGCTCGCCTGTGTCAACCTCGTACGCCCTGACGGGGATCTGGTCGTCGCCGCCTTCGCGGGCGACCCCGCGGCCGAGGCCCTGATCACCGGACGCGTCGGCTCCAGGCCGTCCTGGGAACGCCGCCTGACGATGGGTGAGGACTGGGACGGGCTCCGTTTCATCCCGCACACCGAGGGCTGGATCCTCATGGAGGACGACGTCCCCCAGTGGCACACCGAGGGCCCCGAACCGCGGTTCGAGGGCGAGTGGCACCCCGAGGACCGGCTCTACGCCCCCATGCACGCGTCCGGCGGGGAACTTCTGGGTGTCATCTCGGTGGACAGACCGCGCAACGGGCGCCGTCCCGGGGCGTGGGGGCGCGAAGCGCTCCAGATGTACGCCTTCCAGGCCGCGATTGCGATCAGCAATGCCCGGCTCCGCGCGAACATGCAGCGGGCGCTGGTCCGGCTGGAGCGCGAGCAGCAGGCGCTGCGGGCCAGCGAGGAGTCGTTCCGGCAGGCCTTCGAGTACGCGCCCAGCGGCATGGCCATCGCCGAGATGGGCGGGGACCAGCACGGCCGGCTGCTGCGGACCAACGACGCGCTGTGCCGGCTGCTGGGCCGACCGGCCTCGGTGCTGCGCCGCTACTCCTTCTCCGACCTGGTCCACCCCGAGGACATCGGCACCCTGCTGCGCACCTCGGCCGAGGGCGGCCGGGCGGAGCTGCGGCTCGGGCGGCGCGACGGCACCTACGTGTGGGTCTCGCTGCGCAACTCCGTGGTCGCGGACGCCGCCGACGGGCCGCGCTTCCTGCTCACGCACGTCGAGGACATCGAGGAGCGCAAGCGGCACGAGCTCCAGCTCGCCCATCGCGCCAGCCACGACTCGCTGACCGGGCTGCCCAACAGCGCCGAGCTGCGGTCCCGGCTCGGGGCCCGGCTGTGCCGTCGGCCGCAGTCGGTCCGGGCGACCGCGGTCGAGGCCCTGGACGCGGCCTTCGAGGGGCGGGACGTGCACACGGCGCACCCGGGGTACGAGGCGCTGGTCGGGGCGGGTGGTGCCGGTGAGCACGGCTTTCAGCCCGACGGCCCCGACCGCTTCGCGGGGGCCGACCCCTTCGAGTTCCCCGGGGCGCCGGCGGGCCGGGCGGACGGACCGTACGACCACCACGTGCACACGGTGGCGCCCGCGACCGAGGTGGACGACGGCACGAAGGGCCTCGCGGTCCTCTTCTGCGATCTGGACGGCTTCAAGTCGATCAACGACCGCTTCGGGCACCACACGGGTGACGCGGTACTGATCGAGGTCGCCCGGCGGCTGACGACCGGCGTCAGGGACGGTGACACCGTCGCCCGGCTGGGTGGTGACGAGTTCGTGGTCCTGGCCGACGGACTGGGGGCGGCGGACGCCGCCGACCTCGCCGTCCGTCTGCGCAACGCGATCATCCCGCCGATCCGGGTGGACGGCCGTGCGGTCCGCGTGGGGGCGAGTTTCGGCATCGGGTGGGCGAGCTGCGGGATGTCCGCGGACGAGGTGCTGCGCTCCGCCGACCAGCGGATGTACATCGAGAAGCGGTCCCGCTCCAAGGCCCACCGCCGGGCCGGCTGAGGCGATCGGCCGCTCGTGGGCGCACGTGTTCGGGGTAGGCTCCCGTGGGTCGAAAGGAGTGACCTGCGATGACGACGCCCGCGAACAACGGATCGCACGGTGGGGCGAACAGGCCCGAGGACGACGATCCGTTCGGCTACCTCTACGAGGACGGCCAGGCCGCCGGAGCCACCCCGCCCGGTCAGGGCGGCGGATACGGCTACCCCGGTCCGACCATGGGCGGTCACCCCGGCGCACCCGGCGTCCCGCGGACCTCCCACCACCAGGTGCGGACCGTCGGTGACCGGCGTGGCGGCGGTCAGCGCGGTCCCGTTCCCCAGCAGCAGGGCCCCGGCCCGCAGGCCGCGACGGCCTACCAGGCGCAGTACCAGTCCCCCGAGGCACTCCAGGCGGGCGGCTACGCCGTGCCGGCGCAGCCGGGGGGCCCGGCGCAGTCCCAGACCCAGACGGTGTCCCGCTCCGGCGGCCACGGCGGTGGCGGCGGCTCCAGCCGCAAGGGCCTGCTGATCGCGGCCGTCGCGGTGGTTGCCGCAGTCGCGATCGGCATCGGCGCGGCTCTGGCCTTCGGGGACAAGGGCGAGGACAAGGGCAAGAACGCCGCGACCGGCGGCCAGAACCAGTCCCAGGCCCCCCAGCCGTCCGCGTCCCCGTCGCCGAACGGCTCCCCGCAGCCGTCGGAGGCCCCGCTGCCCAGGGCTGACTTCGCGGGCGCCGGCATGTCGCTCACGGGGGGCGCCAGCCTGCAGAACACCGTGCCGGGAGCCAAGAGCGCCGGCGGCCAGTACGTGGGCGGTCTGAACGCGACCGGTGCGGCCGCGACGTGGACGCTCGACCTGCCCAAGGCCGGTTCGTACAAGCTGAAGATGACCTACGGGGTGCCGGGCAAGGACGCCAGCACCACGCTGACCGTCAACGGCGAGAAGCAGACCCGCCCGATCAACATGAAGAACTTCTCCAAGGCCGCCGAGGGCGACTGGGCGAAGGGCTGGACCAACACGTACTCGATCGTGCAGCTCAAGCAGGGCACGAACACGGTCAGGATCTCGTGCGAGACCGGCAACCAGTGCGAGGTCAACCTCGACCAGCTGTGGCTGGAGAAGGAGTGACCCCCGCCGTCGCGGCGGCGACGCGCTAACGCGCGGTCACCTTCACCGACCCCCGTACCTCCTCGTAGGTGCGGGGGTCGAACTCTCCCGCCGCCGGGGCCGCGACCGTGGCCGCCGACAGCGCCACCGCGCGGGTCAGGCGGGCGGGCCAGTCCAGGCCCTCCACGAGGGCCGACAGCAGGCCCGCCGCGGCGGAGTCGCCCGCTCCGGTGGGGTTGCCCGACAGTGCGCGGGGCGGGGCCGCCTGCCAGGTGCCCTCGGAGGCGGCGGCCAGCAGTCCGTCCGGCCCCAGCGAGGTGACCACCGCGCGGGCGCCGCGGCGGCGGGCGTCGCGGGTGGCGGGGAGCGGGTCCCGGGAGCCGGTGAGCTCCGCGAGCTCGGCGGCGTTCGGCTTGATCAACTCGGGGCGGGCGGCGACCCCGCGGCGCAGGGCCTCGCCGCTGGTGTCCAGGAGGACGGGCACGCCGGCCGCGCGGGCGGCCCGTACGAGCACGGCGTACGCGCCCACCGGCACGCCCGGCGGGAGGCTGCCGCACAGCGCCACCGCGCGGGCGCCGGCCACCAGTTCCTCGTACCGGGACAGGAACCGCGACCACTCAGGGGCGGTGATCAGCGGGCCCGGTTCGTTGAACTGCGTGGTGTCGCCGGAGGCCGCGTCGACCACGGCCACGGTGCGGCGGGTGGTGCCCGCGCAGGGCACCAGGGCGTCCACCACCCCCGGGGAGCCCGCCAGCAGCTCGCGCACGTCGGCGCCGGTGCGGCCGCCCGCGAAGCCCGCCAGCAGCTCGCGCACGTCGGCGCCGGTGCGGCCGCCCGCGAAGCCCGTCGCCGTCACCCGGTGGCCGAGCGCGGCCAGGACGCGCGCGACGTTGAGCCCCTTGCCGCCGGCCCGCTCGCGGACGTCCGCGACCCGGTGCGAGGCGTGCGGGAGCACGCGCGGCACGCGGTACGTGAGGTCGAGCGCGCTGTTGAGCGTCACGGTCAGGATCATGGGCACCCCCGGTCTGTTGCTGCCGGGATCATGCCAAACGGGGGGCGGCCGTCCCGGTCCCGGGGTCCGGCCGCCGTCCGCGCACCACCCGTGGGCCGTCACGCACCGTCAGGAAGCACCTCACACGGCGGGGGTGACGACCCATTCGCCGCGCCGCATGACGCCCTTGACGTCGAAGGAGGCGTCGAGGACGACCAGGTCCGCGTACTTGCCCGGCTCCAGCGAACCGATCTCGCCGTACAGGCCGATCAGCTTGGCCGGGTTGGCGGAGATCGCCTGGACCACGGACTCCACCGGCAGCCGGTCCACCGTCACCGACCGCTTGAAGGCGGTGTCCAGGGTCAGCGTCGAACCGGCGATGGAGCCGCCCTCCACGAGCCGGGCCACCCCGTCCTTGACCCGGACCTCCAGCGGTCCGAGGTGGTAGGTCCCGTCGCCGAAGCCGGCCGCGTCCATCGCGTCGGTGATCAGCGCCACGCGGTGCGCTCCCGCGTGGTGGAACGCCAGCTCCAGCATGGCCGGGTGCAGGTGGGTGCCGTCGTTGATGAGCTCGACGGTGACCCGCTCGTCCTCCAGCAGCGCCGCGATGGGGCCCGGCGCGCGGTGCTCCAGGCCGGGCATGGCGTTGTAGAGGTGGGTGGCGACGGTCGCGCCCGCGTCGATGGCCTGGCGCGTCTGCTCGTACGTGGAGTCGGTGTGGCCGATGGCGGCGATGACCCCGTGCTCGACGAGGAGGCGTACGGAGTCCAGGCCGCCCGGGAGTTCGGTGGCGAGGGTGAACATGCGGGCGGCGCCGTGCGAGGCGTCGATCAGCTTGCGCACCTCGGCCGGGTCGGGGTCGCGGAGCAGTTCCTCCTTGTGCGCGCCCTTGCGGCAGGGGTTGATGAAGGGCCCCTCGAAGTGGATGCCGGCGATCTCGCCCTGCTGGGTCAGCTCGGCGAGCAGTGCGGCGCGCCGGGCCAGCTCGTCCAGGTCCCCGGTGACGGTGGAGGCGACCAGGGTGGTGGTCCCGTGCTCGCGGTGGGTCCGTACGCCCTTGAGGACCTCCTCGGGGGTGCCGGAGGTGAAGGAGGCTCCCCCGCCGCCGTGGTTGTGCATGTCCACGAAGCCGGGGACGACCCAGTGTCCGGAGAGGTCGACGACCCGGGCGCCCTCGCGGGCGCTCCCGGCGATGCGGTCGCCGTCGACGATGACCCGGCCGTTGGCGACGGTCCCGGTGGGCAGCACCACCCTGGCACCGGAGAGGACGGTGCTGTCTGCGCTTGCGGACATCAGGCGGGTACCTCCGTGGCGAGTAGGTCCCAGGCGAGCAGCCCTGCGCCCAGGCATCCGGCCGTGTCCCCGAGGGCGGCCGGAACGATGTGGGGCAGCCGCTGGAACGTCACGCGCTCCTCGACGGCCGCCCGTAGCGGTGTGAACAAGGTGTCTCCGGCCTCGGCCAGCCCGCCGCCGATGATCAGCGTGCGCGGGTCCAGCAGGGTGATCGCCGTGACCAGCCCGTCGGCGAGCGCGCCGATGGCCGCCAGCCAGACCTCGCGGGCGCGGGCGTCGCCGGCCTCGACGGCCTCGGCGCACTGCGCGGCGTCCGCCCCGGGGTCGCCGCAGGCGGCCGCCCAGGCGCGGGAGACGGCGGCGGCGGAGGCGAGGGTCTCCAGGCAGCCGTACTGGCCGCAGCCGCAGGCGGGACCGCCGGGGCGGACCACGATGTGGCCGATCTCGCCCGCGTACCCGTGGGCGCCGGCCTCGATCCGGCCGGCGATCCCGATGGCGCCGGCGATGCCGGTGCCGAGCGGGACGAAGAGGAAGCGGTCGGCGTCCCGGCCGGCGCCGATGCGGCCCTCGGCGAGTCCGCCCGTGCGGACGTCGTGGCCGAGTGCCACCGGGATGCCGCCGAGGCGACCGGTGAGCAGGGCGCGCAGCGGGACGTCGCGCCAGCCCAGGTTCGCCGCGTAGACGGCGGTCCCGTTCTCGGCGTCGACGATGCCGGGGACGGCGACACCGGCGGCCGACGCGGGCCGCCCGAAGCGCTCCTCGCCGGTGCGCAGCAGCTCGGCGGCGAAGTCCTGGATCGTCTCGACGACGGCGTCGGGGCCCCGCTCGCGGCCGGTGGCGCGGCGCGCCTCGTGCAGCAGGGTGCCGTCGTCGGCGACGAGGGCGGCCTTCATCCCGGTGCCGCCCACATCCAGGGCGATGACGTGTTTCACGGGTTTCACAGGTGACAGTCTCGCGTGCTCGACGGGGAAAGGTCTAGTCCATTGGGAGGGATTGTTGAGTGGCCATACAAAATCGCGCCCCCGAGTCCGGACACGAAGCGGACACGGACCCGGCCCGCGGGCCCGCCCGGATGTGAACGCGTCGCCAAAGTGGTGTAGACCTTACGTGGATCGTACGTACAACAAGGGGTGGAAAGAGAACTGTGAAGCGCCGACACCTGAGCCTGGCCGCCTCCGGCGCCGCCCTGTGCCTCACGGCCGCCGTGCTGACGGGCTGCGGAGCCCTCGGCGGACTCACCGGGGACAACGAGGTGACCCTGCGGGTCGTGGCGGCCGACTACGGGGACAATCCGCAGAACTCCTCCGCCGCGTACTGGAAGGACCTCGGCGCCGCCTTCACCAAGGACCACCCCGGCATCAACGTCGAGGTCAGCGTCTACTCCTGGTCGGAGGTCGACGCCAAGGTCGCCGAGATGGTCAAGGCGGGCAAGGCACCCGACATAGCCCAGATCGGCGCCTACGCCGACTACGCGGCCGACGGCAAGCTCTACACCGCGGACGAGCTGCTCTCCGTGAAGACCGAGGCGGACTTCCTCGACCCCCTCGCCGAGGCGGGCAAGGTCAAGCGGATCCAGTACGGCCTGCCCTTCGTCGCCAGTACGCGGCTGCTCTTCTACAACGAGAAGCTCCTCGCCGACGCCGGTGTCGTCCCCAAGGACGGCAGGACCGCCTGGAACCCGAAGAGCTGGAGCGAGCTCGAAGCGGCCGCGAAGAAGCTCAAGGGCGCCGGCGTCCCGACTCCCTTCGCGCTGCCGCTGGGCCGCGAGGAGGCCCAGGCCGAGACGATGATGTGGATGCTCGCGGGCGGCGGCGGCTACACCGACAACGAGGAGAACTACTCCATCGACTCGGCCGAGAACGTCAAGACGCTGGAGTTCCTGCGCGACAAGCTCGTCGGACAGGGGCTGACCGGCCCCGTCGAGCCCGCCAAGCTGGACCGGCAGGCCGCCTTCGACGCCTTCGCGCGCGGCGAGGTCGGCATGCTCAACGGCCACCCCACGCTGCTCAAGCAGGCCGGCGACAAGGGTGTGAAGTACGGCATGGTGCCCCTGCCGGCCGCGGACGGCACCGATCACCCGGCGATGGGCGTCGCGGACTGGGTGATGGCCTTCAAGAACGGGCACCGCAAGGAGTCCGGCAAGTTCCTCGACTTCCTGTACGAGGCGAAGAACGTGACGGCCTTCACGGACAAGTACGACCTGCTGCCGGTCACCACGAGCGGCTACCGGGCGGCGGAGGCGGGCGCGGGAGGCTCCTCCCCGCAGCTCAAGACGTTCCTGGCGGCGCTGCCGAGCTCGCGGCTGTACCCCGTCGGCAAGAAGTCCTGGGCGGGCGTGAGCGAGGAGATCAAGCAGAACATCGGCAAGAGCGTGCAGCCGGGCGGCCAGCCGTCGAAGGTGCTGGAGGAGATCGCCGCGGCGGCGCGCAAGGCCGACCCGCGCTGAGCCCGCCCCGGCCCGGTGCGGCCCGCCCCCGGCCCGCACCGGGCAGGGGGCGGGCCGGGCCGGGTGTCGGTGGGCGGCGTTAATCTGGCGGTATGACGGACGAGGGGCAGCTGACGGCCGCGGAGGCCGCGGTGCTCGCGTACGAGGCGCGCACCTGGCCCGGGCCCGGGGCCAAGGAGCGGGCGGTGCGCGAGGGCCTGGGGATGACCCCGGTCCGCTACTACCAGCTGCTCAACGCACTGATGGACGACCCCCGGGCGCTGGCCCACGCCCCGGGCACGGTGAACCGGCTGCGGCGCGTCCGCGAGGCCCAGCGGGCGCGGCGGTGACGGCTCCCCGCCGATCCGCGCGGACGCGACCCGCGCCGTAGCCGTCACCCGGCGGGCCCGTTAGGGTCGACCGTATGGGGACCCATCCGCACGACCTCCCGATACCCGACACCGCAGCCGGGCGCGAAGGACTCGAAGCCCTGCTCCGCGCCCCCCGCCGGTCGGTGGTCGCCCTGGACTTCGACGGCACCCTCGCCGACATCGTCCCCGACCCCGACCAGGCCCGCGCCCATCCCGGCGCCGTGCCCGCCCTGGCCGCGCTGGCCCCCGAAGTCGCCTCCGTGGCCGTGGTCACCGGCCGCCCGGCGGGCGTGGCCGTGCGCTACGGCGGTTTCGCCGGGGTTCCGGGGCTGGAGCACCTGGTCGTCCTCGGCCACTACGGAGCCGAGCGGTGGGACGCCGTCACCGGCATCGTCCACGCCCCCGCCGAGCATCCCGGGGTGGCGGCGGTCCGGGCGGAGCTGCCCGGCTTCCTCGACTCGATCGGGGCCTGGCGGGGCACGTGGATCGAGGAGAAGGGCCGGGCCCTGGCGGTCCACACCCGGCGCGCGGCCGACCCCTCGGCGGCCTTCGAGGCCCTGCGGGAGCCGCTGGCGGCCCTGGCCGCACGGCACGGGCTGATGGTGGAACCGGGCCGGGCCGTGCTGGAGCTGCGGCCCCCGGGCATCGACAAGGGCGTTGCGCTGACGGAGTTCCTGGAGGAGACGGACGCCGAGGCGGTGCTGTACGCCGGCGACGACCTGGGGGACCTGGCCGCCTACGCGGCCGTCGAGAAGCGCAGGGCCGAGGGGCGGCCGGGGCTGCTGGTGTGCAGCGGCTCGGCGGAGGTCCCGGAGCTGGCCTCGCGGGCCGACATCGTCCTGGCGGGCCCCGAGCAGGTCGTGGCCCTGCTCGCCACCCTGGCCCGAGCCCTGCGCACCTGACCGGCCCGGCCCTGCGCCGGCGGGGTCTCCCGCGGGCGCAGGGCCGGGTGGGGCCGGGCGTCTCAGGCGCGGCCGGGAGCGGACAGCGCGTCCAGCTGGGCGGTGAACCACTGCGCCGGAGGCAGCGCCGTGGCCGCCGCCGCCAGCCGCTTCGTGCGCTCCGCCCGCTCCGCGTCCGGCATCGACAGCGCCTGGTGCAGGGCCTGCGCCGTCTGCGTGACGTCGTACGGATTCACCGTCACCGCGTGCTCGTGGAGCTCCTCGTACGCCCCCGCGCCCGTCGACAGGACCAGTGCGCAGCCCGCCTCCGACACCACCGGGATCTCCTTCGCGACCAGGTTCATCCCGTCCCGCACCGGGTTGACCAGGGCCACGTCCGCCAGCCGGTACGCCGCCAGCGAGCGCGTGAAGTCGTCCTTGACCGACACCAGCACCGGCTGCCAGTCCTGCGTGCCGAACTCCGCGTTGACCTCCGCCGCCAGCTCCGCCACCGACGCGGTGTACTCCCGGTACACCGCCAGGTCCTGCCGGGACGGGTACGCGGAGGCCAGGTGCACCACCCGGCCCCGCCACTCGGGGTGGACCGTCAGCAGCTCGCGGTAGGCCAGCAGGCCCCGCAGGATGTTCTTCGACAGCTCGGTGCGGTCCACCCGGACGATCGCCTTGCGGTCCCCGACCTCCGTCCGCAGCTGCTCCAGCTTCGCGTCGACCTCGGGCCGGTGGGCGAGCGCCCGCAGGTCCTCGGCGTCCACCCCCAGCGGGAAGGCCGTCACCGTGGTCTCCCGCGTCGGCCCCGGCCCGCCGCCGTCCGCGGGCGTCCTGCGGTGCGCCACCACGGCCGGGCGGCCCCCGCGGGCCGGGGTCGCCGTCGCGGCCCCCGCGGGGGAGTCGACGTCCGCTCCCGCGACGAAGTTCGCCGCCCAGCCCTCGGTGTGGAAGCCCAGGACGTCCGCCCCGAGCATTCCCCACACCAGCTCCTCGCGGATGGCGTCGGGCAGCATCCGCAGGAATTCGGGCGAGGCCCACGGCGTGTGCGTGAAGTGCGCGATCCGCAGGTCCGGCCGCAGCTCCCGCAGCTGCCCCGGCACCAGCGCCAGGTGGTAGTCCTGCACCAGGACGCGGGCGCCCGGCGCCGCCTCCTGCGCGAGGGCCTGCGCGAAGGCGCGGTTGTAGGCGGTGTAGGAGGCCCACTGTGCGTGGAACCGCGCGTCGAAGACGGGCTCGCGCGGGATCTCGTAGAGGTGGTGGTGGGTGAACCACAGGACGGAGTTGGCGATGCCGTTGTACGCGTCGTCGTACACCGCGGGATCGATGTCCAGCATCCGGACGCCGGGCTCCGAGACGCCCCGGCGCACCGCCTCCCGGTCCGCGTCCGACAGGGCCGCGCAGATCCACACCGTGTCCGGCTGCTCCGCGAGGGCCGCGGAGAGGCCGGAGACGAGGCCGCCCCCGCCGCGCCGGGCGCTGAGCCCGCCGTCGTCGGAGAGGGCGTAGGAAAGGGGTCCGCGGTTCGCTGCGACGAGCACCTGAGAAGCCATGCCGCCAACCTAGCCGGGCCCGGGCCCCCTCAAACCGTCCGATTCGTCACGCCACGCGGCGCACCGCGTACTCCTCGACCTCCCGCATCGGCGGCCGCTCCTCGGTGTCCACCGCGTGGGTGCGCGCCACGAAACCCTGCGGGCCCCGCTCGAACTGCGTCAGCTCCGGCCGTACGAGGTGCCCGCGCGAGAGCCGCAGCTGCGCCGTGCGGTAGATCGCCGCGGCCATCCGGCCGAGCGCCTGCCCGTCCTGGTGGCGGTGGAGCCGTACGCCCACGTCCACCTGGGCCAGCGCGTCCAGCCCGACCGTGTGCAGGGCGTCCACGAGCAGGCCGAGCTCGACGCCGTACCCGACGGGGAAGGGCAGCCGCTCCAGCAGCGAGCGGCGGACGGCGTACTCGCCGCCCAGCGGCTGGACGAAGCCGGCCAGCTGCGGCCAGTGGAGGTTGAGCAGGGGGCGGGCGACGAGCTCGGTGACCCGGCCGCCCTGGCCGGGGGCGTCGCCCAGCGGGCGGTCGTACATCGCCTTGACGAACTGCACGTCCGGCTCGGTCAGCAGCGGTCCCACGATGCCGGAGACGAAGGAGGCCGAGAAGTCCCGCAGGTCGGCGTCGACGAAGCAGACGACGTCCCCGCTCGTGGCCAGCAGCGAACGCCACAGCACCTCGCCCTTGCCGGGCAGCGCCGGGAGGCGCGGCAGGATCTCGTCGCGGTGCACCACCCGGGCGCCGGCCTTCGCGGCCACCTCCGCGGTCCGGTCCGCGGAGCCGGAGTCGATCACGACGAGCTCGTCCACCAGGGGTACCGGGAGCCCCTCGATCAGGTCGCGCCGGATCACCTCGACGATGGCGCCGACCGTCGGCTCCTCGTCGAGCGCGGGCAGCACCACGCTGACCGTGGTGCCCGTCGCCCGCTTCAGGTCCAGGAGCCGGGCGAGCGGTCGGTCGGCGGCGGCCCAGGAGCGGTCGGCCAGCCAGCGCTCCACCTCTTCCAGCACGTTCAGCACTCCCTGGTTACTCGGCGGTATGGGCCGAAAAGTGATCCATCTCGCGGTTCGGACGGCTGTCTCAACCACACGGACCTTCGGTTACAGTCTTGAACAACGCGAAGCACCACCGCATGCCGGGGGTGCTCGCCGACAAACGCCCGGACGTGCCATGGAGCGCGCGGCCCGGTGCCATACCGCTCATCCAGAGGGGCAGAGGGACACGGCCCGTTGAAGCCCCGGCAACCCTCCAGTCGGTTCTCGCGATGCGTTCTGCGCACACCCCGCGAGGTCCCCGGCTAGGGAAGGTGCCAATTCCGTCTCATGGCGAAGTGCGCCATGGGGAAGATGAGGAGAAAGGGCCTCGCCATCATGGCTGCACAGACTGTCGCCACCTCTGTTGATCTCGGACCTGCCACCGGCCTCTCCTGTCGCGAGTGCGGCACCCGGTTCGACCTCGGACCCGTCTTCGCGTGTGCCGAGTGCTTCGGACCGCTGGAAGTCGCCTACGACCTCCCCACCGGCGACCCCGAGGCCCTGCGCGCCGCGATCGAGGCCGGTCCCGACAACATCTGGCGCTACGCGCCGCTGCTGCCCGTCCCCGCGGACGTGGCCTCCAAGCCCAGCCTGAACCCGGGCTTCACCAAGCTCGTGGACGCCGCCAACCTGGCCAAGGAGCTCGGCTTCACCGGCAAGCTCTACGTCAAGGACGACTCCGGCAACCCGACGCACTCCTTCAAGGACCGCGTCGTGGCCATCGCCGTCGAGGCGGCCCGCGCCTTCGGCTTCACCACCCTCTCCTGCTCCTCCACCGGCAACCTGGCCGGCGCCGTCGGCGCCGCGGCCGCCCGGGCCGGTTTCCGCTCCTGCGTGTTCATCCCGCACGACCTGGAGCAGGGCAAGGTCGTCATGGCCGGTGTCTACGGCGGCGACCTCGTCGGCATCGAGGGCAACTACGACGACGTCAACCGCTTCTGCTCCGAGCTCATCGGCGACCCGCTGGGCGAGGGCTGGGGCTTCGTCAACGTCAACCTGCGCCCGTACTACGGCGAGGGCTCCAAGACCCTCGCGTACGAGATCTGCGAGCAGCTCGGCTGGCGGCTGCCCGACCAGATCGTGATCCCGATCGCGTCCGGCTCCCAGCTGACGAAGATCGACAAGGGCCTGCAGGAGCTGATCAAGCTCGGTCTCGTCGAGGACAGGCCGTACAAGATCTTCGGCGCCCAGGCCGAGGGCTGCTCCCCGGTCTCGACCGCCTTCAAGGCCGGCCACGAGGTGGTCCGCCCGCAGAAGCCGAACACCATCGCCAAGTCGCTGGCCATCGGCAACCCGGCGGACGGCCCCTACGTCCTGGACATCGCGCGGCGCACCGGCGGCTTCGTCGAGGACGTCAACGACGAGCAGGTCGTCGAGGCCATCAAGATCCTGGCGCAGACCGAGGGCATCTTCGCCGAGACGGCGGGCGGCGTGACCGTCGGCGTCACGAAGAAGCTCGTGGAGGACGGCCGGCTCGACCCGGCGCTGACCACGGTCATCCTGAACACCGGCGACGGCCTCAAGACGCTGGAGGCGGTGGCCGCGGACAGCGGGCAGACCGCCACCATCCGCCCGAGCCTGGACGCGTTCCGCGCCGCCAACCTGGCGTGACCCTCCCCCGTACCCCGGAAAGGCAGTAGCGCCATGAGCGTCAACGTCCGCATCCCCACCATCCTGCGCACCTACACCGGCGGCAAGGCCGAGGTCCCCGCCGAGGGCGCGAACCTGGCCGAGGTCATCGAGTCGCTGGAGAAGAGCCACCCGGGCATCGCCGCGCGCGTCCTGGACGACCAGGGCAAGCTGCGCCGCTTCGTCAACGTGTACGTCAACGACGACGACGTGCGCTTCGAGGGCGGTCTGGAGGCCGTGACCCCGGACGGCGCCGGCGTCTCGATCATCCCGGCCGTCGCGGGCGGCTGCTGATCACCTGTAGGTGACACGCGAAAACCGAAATTGCCCCCTCCGCTCATAAGCGGAGGGGGCAATTCTGCTTGATTGGGCGCGGTAAGGTTGGGGAAGTCCCCTCCGCTGTTCTTGCCCGCCGCATATGAACGGGCCGCGTCAGGGTCGACATCGGGTCAATGTGCACGTGCCGTATGAGGCTTTGGCGAGATATGCCGGGCCCGAGTTGCCCTGGAATATGTCAAATTTTCACTCTTTTTCAATCTTTTCGGGTGTCCTGAATTCTCGTCGGATTGACCTGTTGCAGACAGCACCGGCGCGGATACATTCAGCCTCGGTCGACGCGTTCCGACGCAAGTTCTGACCCGGGATCGCGAAGTGCGTTCCTGCGCAAGGGCCAGTAATAGGGGAGTTAGGCATGGCTCAGGGCACCGTCAAGTGGTTCAACGCGGAGAAGGGCTACGGCTTCATCGCGGTCGACGGTGGCGCGGATGTGTTCGTCCACTACAGCGCCATCCAGATGGACGGTTACCGCACCCTTGAAGAGGGTCAGCGGGTCGAGTTCGAGATCTCGCAGGGCCAGAAGGGGCCGCAGGCCGACATGGTCAAGCTGGCGGTCGGCTAGTCCGAGCGCGATCGACCACCGACGCGTACGCACCAGGCACCACGAGGGGCCCACATCCCGGACACGGGGTGTGGGCCCCTCGTGCGCCGGGCCCGCGCGACCCGTGCGGCGACTGACCGTTGGCCGGGTCTTGGTCGAAGCCGCTTGCACTCGAGGGGGTCGAGTGCTAATCATTGGCGTTAGCACTCTCCAGTGGAGAGTGCTACTGAAACGAGGACCGGGTCGGTGAGGCCCGCAGGGTCCGGCGGGAAGGAACCGCCGGGCACGCAGGCCGTCCGTCGCGGGCGCGGGCGCGGTCCGGAGCAATCCACCGCTGTCCGGGAGGACCACTTCAGATGGCCAAGATCATTGCGTTCAACGAGGAGGCCCGGCGCGGTCTCGAGCGTGGGATGAACCAGCTCGCCGACGCCGTCAAGGTCACCCTTGGCCCCAAGGGTCGCAACGTCGTCCTTGAGAAGAAGTGGGGCGCGCCCACGATCACCAACGACGGCGTCTCCATCGCCAAGGAGATCGAGCTCGAGGACCCGTACGAGAAGATCGGCGCCGAGCTGGTCAAGGAAGTCGCCAAGAAGACGGACGACGTCGCCGGCGACGGTACGACCACCGCGACCGTGCTCGCCCAGGCGCTCGTCCGCGAGGGCCTGCGCAACGTAGCCGCCGGCGCCAACCCGATGGCCCTCAAGCGTGGCATCGAGAAGGCCGTCGAGGCCGTCTCCGCCGCCCTGCTGGCCCAGGCCAAGGACGTCGAGACCAAGGAGCAGATCGCCTCCACGGCCTCCATCTCCGCCGCCGACACCCAGATCGGCGAGCTCATCGCCGAGGCGATGGACAAGGTCGGCAAGGAAGGCGTCATCACGGTCGAGGAGTCCCAGACCTTCGGTCTGGAGCTCGAGCTCACCGAGGGCATGCGCTTCGACAAGGGCTACATCTCGGCGTACTTCGCCACCGACATGGAGCGCATGGAGTCGTCCCTCGACGACCCGTACGTCCTGATCGTCAACTCCAAGATCGGCTCGGTCAAGGACCTGCTGCCGCTCCTGGAGAAGGTCATGCAGTCCGGCAAGCCGCTGCTGATCATCGCCGAGGACGTCGAGGGCGAGGCCCTGTCGACCCTGGTCGTCAACAAGATCCGCGGCACCTTCAAGTCCGTCGCCGTCAAGGCCCCGGGCTTCGGCGACCGCCGCAAGGCCATGCTCGGTGACATCGCCATCCTCACGGGCGGCACCGTCATCTCCGAGGAGGTCGGCCTCAAGCTGGAGAACGCCGGTCTCGACCTGCTGGGCCGCGCCCGCAAGGTCGTCATCACCAAGGACGAGACCACCATCGTCGACGGTGCCGGCGACAGCGACCAGGTCGCCGGTCGCGTTAACCAGATCCGCGCCGAGATCGAGAACTCCGACTCGGACTACGACCGCGAGAAGCTCCAGGAGCGCCTCGCGAAGCTGGCCGGCGGCGTGGCCGTCATCAAGGCCGGTGCCGCGACCGAGGTTGAGCTCAAGGAGCGCAAGCACCGCATCGAGGACGCCGTTCGCAACGCGAAGGCCGCCGTCGAGGAGGGCATCGTCGCCGGTGGCGGCGTCGCCCTGCTGCAGGCCTCCGCGGTCTTCGAGAAGCTGGAGCTCACGGGTGACGAGGCGACCGGCGCTGCCGCCGTCAAGCTCGCCCTCGAGGCCCCGCTGAAGCAGATCGCCGTCAACGCCGGCCTCGAGGGTGGCGTCGTCGTGGAGAAGGTCCGCAACCTGACCCCGGGCTGGGGTCTGAACGCGGCCACCGGCGAGTACGTCGACCTCATCGCCGAGGGCATCATCGACCCGGCGAAGGTCACGCGCTCCGCGCTGCAGAACGCCGCGTCGATCGCCGCGCTGTTCCTGACGACCGAGGCCGTCATCGCCGACAAGCCCGAGAAGGCCGGTGCCCCCGCGGGCGGCGGCATGCCGGGTGGTGACATGGACTTCTGATCGGCCCCGGCTGATCGGCTGTTCTCGAACGAGGGCGGCACCCCCACGGGGGTGCCGCCCTCGGGCGTTTCTCCGGCCGCAGGGCCGGGACCGTGGCGGCCCGGTCAGAGCTGCTTGAGGAAGTACACGTCCTCGTGGCCGCCCGGGAAGCCGGGGACGCGGGCCGTCTCCGCGTAGCCGTGACGGGCGTAGAAGGCCGGGGCCTGGAAGGTGAACGACGAGACGAGGACGGTCGCGCAGCCGCGCCGGCGGGCCTCGTCCTCGGCGGCGGCCAGCAGCCTGCCGCCCCAGCCGTCGCCGCGGCTGTCCTCACGGACCCAGGTCATTGCGATGCCCGCCCGGTCGCCCCAGCTCCAGCCGCTGAGCCCGGCGACGAGCGCGCCGTCCGCGTCGGTGACCCGGACGGTGAACTCGGACTGCTCGTGTCCCGTCGTCGCCGCCTGGTTGAACGCGTCGAGCTCCTTGTTCAGCCGCGCGTCGAGCTCGGCGTCCGCGCCGCCTGTGGCGATCTCCACCCCGTTGTCGTTCATGGGCCCATTCTGCGGCCCGCCGCCGCGCCGCCACGAACGGGTTTCCGGAGCCCCCGGGTCGGTCAGAACCCGGACGAATCGATGACGCAGCCGAACGGTTCCGGTACGTGCAGGGGCTCGCCGAAGGACACCGTCGTACGGGAGCGGTAGCCGTGCGGGGAGGGGTCCGAGAAGCAGGTGATCTCCGAGCCCTGCATGTCGACGACCAGGTAGACGGGGACGAGCAGGCCGTAGACGTCGAGCTTGTCGGTCCAGCCCGCGTCCTGCGCGGAGACGGAGGTGAACTCCCCGACCAGGGACAGGGCCGCCCCGTCTGCATGGCGGCCGTCCGCTTCGAAGGCCGCTGCGTCGGCGACGAAGAGACCGGGTCCGTAGGCGCGGGCCGCCGCCGGGATTGGAAGAGGAAGGGCGCGCTTTCCACGATGTGCCCGTCCGGAGCATGGTTGCGGAGCTGCTCGCGAAGCGCCCGCATGCGTCGGTAGCAGTGCGGATCGGGCCACGGTGACACGACGATCTTTCCCCGGATGAGCTCGGCCTTGAATCCGTCCGGTGTGTTCATCTCCTCGACGGTGCGCAGGAGGCACTCGAATGTCGCGGGCGCCGACAGCGCGGATTCCATGGGTGTGGCCCGCTCGGTCACGGTGGTCCTCCGCATGGCGTGCGTGCTGTACCGGGCCGGGGCCCGTGTCTCGGATCAGGCTAGCGCCGGGGCCGGGGCCGTGCCTGATCCTCGGGACGGAGTGCCGTGGGGCGGGCGGGTTTGGTTGACTCGGGGGATGAGCGAGAGCAGCACACCCTTCGTCAAGATCTGCGGCCTCAAGAACGCGCGCGACGTCGAGGCGGCCGTGGCCGCGGGGGCCGGCGCCGTCGGGTTCGTCTTCGCCCCGGGCAGCCCGCGTACGGTCGACGCCGCGACCGCGCGCGCCCTCGCGGCGCAGGTGCCGCCCCGGGTGCTGACCGTCGGGGTGTTCCGGGGGCAGTCGGTCGCCGAGATCCGCCGCTTCACCGAGGAGAGCGGCGTGCGGGGCGTCCAGCTGCACGGCGAGGAGGGCCCCGAGGACTTCGCCGCGCTCGCGGCCGAGGGCCGGACGCTGCTGCGGGCCACCGCGGAGCACGTCCGGCGGTGCGGGGAGTACGGCGAGGACCTGCTGCTGATCGACGCGCCGGACCCGGGCTCCGGCAAGCCGTGGAATTGGGGCTCCGCCGAGTTCACCGCGCCGGCCGGCCGGTGGCTGCTGGCGGGCGGTCTGACCCCGGCGAACGTCCGGGAGGCCGTCGAGACCACGGGCGCGTGGGGCGTGGACGTCTCCAGCGGGGTGGAGGGGGAGCGCGGGGTGAAGTCCCCCGAGCTGATCCGCGCCTTCGTGCGCGCGGCGCACGCCGTCGATGGCTGAACGCGTTCGTGCGATTACTCTCAGCGAGAACCGGCGGTTGGTCCGGTTCCCGGCGGGCAGATCACAGTCATGCTCTCGGACACGCTCGGATGGCTGCGGCGCCTGACAAGCCGCCTCGTTCCCGACGGCGGTGGAGGCGTGCCCGTGTTCGCGCCGCGCCGCACTCCCGTCTTCACCGCCGACTTCGCCTCCACCTCCCAGTGGGTCGCCGGCCGCTCCTGGGCGTATCCCGGCGGCGGCCCGGTCAACCCGAACGACAACAAGCTCGACCACCTCGTCGCCGATCCCGCCTACAGCCGTGGCGGGGTCTTCCGCGCGACGCTGCGTCCCGACGGCAACTGGGACGCCGGGCTCCTCACCACCGAGGGCAGCGACGGGGGCTTCCAGGCACGCACCGGCGACGTGCTGGAAGCCCGGGTGAAACTGCCGACCGAGAAGGGCGCCTGGCCCGCCATCTGGACCTGGCGGGACGGCGGCCAGGAGATCGACGTCTTCGAGTACCACCCCGACAACCCGGACCTGCTGGAGCTGTCCAACCACGTCCGCCAGGGCCACCGCTACCACCGCGACCCGTCGGTGCGGCCGGGCGGCTGGGTCGACCTGAAGGTCGAGTTCGGCCGGAGCTCGGTCGTCTGGTGGGTGAACGGCGCCCGGGTCTTCAGCGACGGCCGGGGCGTGGGCCGCAACTGGCACGCGTACCTCATCGTCAACCTCTCGGTCTCGGCTGGGAGGTACCACCCGGCGCCCGATCCGGGAGCGACGGAGATGTCCTACGAGGTGTCGCAGCTGCGGGTGTACCGGCGCTAGGCAGGCGACGTGCACGGGGTCGCGGCGCCCGGCCCGCGGGTCAGTCGGTGCTCAGGCGCCCGACGGGTCAGTCGGTGCGCAGGCGGGCGTGGAGGTGTTCGTCGTGCCAGCCGTCCGCGTGCAGGAGGGCGGCGCGCATCGTGCCCTCCAGGGGGTAGCCGGCCCGGACCGCGACGGCGCAGGACGCCGGGTTCGCCACGGAGTGGGTGATGCGCAGGCGGTGCAGGCCGAGGTCCTCGAAGGCCCAGCGGCCGACGTGGTCGGTGGCCCGCGCCATGGCGCCGCGGCCGCGGCCCGCGGGCAGCAGCCAGTACAGGAATTCGGCGCTGCCGCCCGCGAGGTCGACGTCCCCGAGGCCGATCAGGCCAACGGCCCGGCCGCCCGGGGCCGGGGCCACGGCCCACACGACGCCCTCCTCGGCCCGCCGCCGCGCCTCCCAGCGGACGATCCGCGCCACGGCCCCGGCCTCGTCGAGCAGGCTGGGGCGGTTCCAGTACCGGATGTCCGGGTCGTGGCAGGCCTCGACCAGCGCGGGTGCGTCGTACGCGGTCCAGGGGCGCAGCCGCAGTCCGCCGGTGCCGGGGAGGTGGAACTCCGGCTGGGGGAGGGAGGCCAGCCGGCCGGCGGGGACCACGGGGGGTATCGCGTCGCTCATTCCCGCATCCTGCCGGACCCGCCGTACCGGGTTGCCGCCGGGCGGCCGCTGTCGGCGGGAGCGGCCGCGGGGCCGGGCCGCAGGCGCCGGGGTGCTACGCCATCGCCGGTTCCCTCGGCTCCCCGGGCTCCTGCGCGGGACCGGACGGCGGAGCCGGGTCCGCCGGGTCCGGGTCCGTGTTCAGGTCGGTGAGCATCTGCCGGGTGAAGCCGAAGAAGGAGGTGGCGGCGAAGCCCACCAGATACCCCACCGCCAGGCCGCCCGCGTAGATCGCGAGGGTGGTCCCCATGCCGGGCCCCCCGTCCAGCAGCGGGAAGAGCGCCCAGCCCGAGGGGCCGATGGCGGTGGAGCCGAAGGCCACGCCGAGCTGGTGGAAGAGGCCGACGAAGGCCCCGCCGGCCGCGCCCCCGACGCACGCGGTGACGAACGGGCGGCCGAGCGGCAGCGAGACGCCGTAGATCAACGGCTCGCCGACCCCCAGGAAGCCGGCCGGGAGCGCTGACTTGATGGTGGCGCGCAGCGAGCCGTTGCGCGGGAGCTTGACGTAGACGGCGACCGCCGCGCCGACCTGGCCCGCGCCCGCCATCGCGAGGATCGGCAGCAGGACGGTGTAGCCGGACTGCTCGATGAGCGTGGTGTGGATGGGGATCAGGGCCTGGTGCAGGCCCAGCATGACCAGCGGCAGGAACAGCCCGCCCAGTACGAGCCCGGCGAAGGCGCCGCCGGTGGCGAGCAGCCAGTTGGCGAAGGTGCCGATGGCGGTGGAGGCCCCGCCCGCGAGGAACATCAGGCCGAAGAGGGTGACCAGGCCCGTGACCAGGACCGTGAGGGTGGGGGTGACCAGCACGTCGAGGGTCTCGGGGACCCACCGGCGGCACCACTTCTCCACGTGCACGGCGAGCAGGGCCGCGGCGAGCGCACCGAGGACGCCGCCCTGGCCGGGCTTGAGCTCCAGCCCGAAGGCGGTGATCTTCGCGACGCCCGGGAAGACGATGACGGCGGCGACCGCGCCGCCCAGGATCGCCGTGCCGCCGAACTCCTTCGCCGTGTTGTAGCCGACGAAGACCGCGATCAGCGACATGAAGCCGGAGGCGATAGCGGCGAGCGCGGGGACGATGCCCGGCAGCCAGCCGGCGTTGGTCAGCACGCCGTTCAGGCCCGCGATGACACCGCAGCCGATCAGCGCGGGGATCAGCGGTACGAAGATGTCGGCGATGCGGCGCAGGAACAGCTTGAACGGAGTGGAGTTCTTCGCCTTCCGGGCCTCCTTCAGCGCCGCGCCCTGGGCGGCCAGTCCGTCGGCGGTGACGGGACGGTCACCGGGCGCGGGGGGCGCCGAGCGGCCCTCCTCGACCAGCGCCTCGAACTCCGGGGTGACGCGGGCGACCGTGCCCGGCCCCAGCACGATCTGGTACGTGTCGTCCTCGACCACGCCCATGACGGCGGGGACGGCCTTGAGGGCCTCCTCCTGGACCAGGCTCCGGTCGCGCAGGCCGATGCGCAGGCGCGTCATGCAGTGCGCGATCGAGGTGATGTTGTGCGGGCCGCCGACCAGGGGAAGGATCGCGGCTGCTGTGGCGCGGTTCTTGTCAGTGGACAT
This sequence comes from Streptomyces sp. NPDC058674, assembly GCF_042716505.1. Taxonomy (NCBI): domain Bacteria; kingdom Bacillati; phylum Actinomycetota; class Actinomycetes; order Kitasatosporales; family Streptomycetaceae; genus Streptomyces; species Streptomyces sp. NPDC058674. The sequence continues at coordinate 98,867 of NZ_JBHXSC010000012.1, read as the reverse complement.
GCTGGGCGTCGCCTTGCGTCGGGGGTGCGGGGCGGGGGTCAGGAGGATGCGTCGAGGGCGGCGCGCAGGTGCCCGCCCGAGGAGGCCAGCAGCTCGGCGGCCCGGGGGCCGTCGACACCGCCGAGGATGACGAGCACGGCGTCCTTGACCTCGCCGCCGGTGGCCGCCAGCGCGGCCTCGATCTCCGCGTCGGGGGCGCCGGTGGCCAGGGCCACGATGCGGCGGGCGCGGGCGCGCAGCTTCTCGTTCGAGGAGCGCATGTCGACCATCAGGTTCCCGTACGTCTTCCCGAGCCGGATCATCGTGACCGTCGAGATCAGGTTGAGCACGAGCTTCTGCGCGGTGCCGGCCTTCAAACGGGTGGAGCCGGTGAGCAGTTCGGGCCCCACGACCACCTCGATGCCGTGCTCGGCGGCCGCGGCGAGCGCGGAGCCGGAGTTGCAGGACAGGCCCACGGTGAGGGCGCCGCGCGTACGGGCGAACTCGACGGCGCCGATCGCGTACGGGGTGCGCCCGGAGGCGGAGACGCCCACGACCGTGTCGTCGGGGCCGAGGTCCAGCGCGGCGAGGTCCGCGGCGGCCAGCTCCCGGGAGTCCTCGGCGCCCTCGACGGCCCGGACCATGGCCGGGGGGCCGCCCGCGATCAGGCCGACGACCTGCGCCGGGTCGGTGTTGAAGGTGGGCGGGCACTCGCTGGCGTCCAGTACGCCCATCCGGCCGGCGGTGCCGGCGCCCGCGTAGACGAGCCGGCCGCCGCGCGCCATCCGCTCCGCGATCGCGTCGACCGCCGCGGCGATCTGCGGGAGTCGAGCGGCGACCGCGGCCGGGACGGTGGCGTCCTCGGCGTTCATCAGGCGGGCGATCTCCAGGGTGGGCAGGCGGTCGATCTCGGCGAGCTCCGGGCGGAAGGCCTCGGTGGTCAGCGTCTCCAACTGGGCGCGGAGATCGGCGTACGCGGTCATGGGCGGGACTCCTGGCGGGTGGGGCCGGTGCGCTTGCTGCCGGGCACGGCGGTGTGGTGCCGGGGGGCGAGCGCCTCGTACGAGGCGGCGAGGGCGGGGGCGGCGGTGGCGTACGTCCGCTGCGCCACGCCGACGAACAGGCAGTCGACGACGTAGAGCTGGCTGGTCCGGCTGGACATGGCGGCCGGGCGCAGCTGGGTCTCGCGGGCGGCGGAGGTGGCGAGGACGAGGTCGGCGTAGTGGGCGACGGGGGCGTTCGGGCGGCCGGTGAGGGCGATGGTGGTGGCGCCGTGTTCGAAGGCGGTGCGCAGGGGCTCGATCACGTCGCCCGTGGAGCCGGAGTGGGTGATCGCGACGGCCACGTCGCCGGGGCGCAGCAGGACGGCGTTGGTCACGGCGAGGTGGGGGTCGCTGTGCGCGTGGGCGATCAGGCCGATCCGCAGCAGCTTCTGGGCGAGGTCCCGGCCGACGAGCGCGGACGCGCCGACGCCGTAGACGTCGATGCGGCGGGCGGTGGAGAGGGCGGCGACGGCGCCGGCCAGCTGGGTGAGGTCGAGTCCGGCGGCGGTGTCGGCGAGGGTCTGCGCCTCCTCGTGGGCCAGCTTGGCGACGACGTCCGCGAGGGGGTCGTCGACGGCTATGTCCACGGTGACGGCGGGAGCGGCGCCGGACTCCTGCTGGGCGGCGAGCGCGGCGAGCGCGAGGCGCAGGCCGCGGTAGCCGGGGTAGCCGAGGAGGCGCGCGGTGCGCACGACGGTGGCCTCGCTGGTGCCGGTGTGCTCGGCGAGGGCCGTGACGGTGAGCTGGGCGCAGCCGGCCGGGTCGGCGGCGACGGCTTCGGCGACGATCTGGATGGAGCGGGTCATGGAGGGGCCGAGGCTGCGGACCCGGGCCCGGAGGGCGGCGGGCGCCGGGACCGGCGGCGCCGGTGTGAGCGGCCCGGGCCGCGGACCGTCCGCGGGGGCCCGGCCGGCGGGGGCGGGCTCCGGGGCGTCACCGGGGGCGTCGGCCGGGGCGTCGGTGGGGGCGCTGCCGGGTGTGAAAGTTTCCTTCGCGTTCATGCTCACGGCCGAAACTTATTTTCGGCCGGGGTCTGCGTCAAGGTCCGCTGGTCCCTCCGGGAAGAGGACCTTCACCACGGCACCCGTACGGGGCCACAATGGGCGCATGGACCACGCACCCCCCCTGGAGCAGGCGCTGCACGTCGCCCGCGCCCTCGTTCTCGCCGACCTCGCCGCCGGCGAGGTCGCCGATGCCGGTGTCGTCTCCCTCGTCGAGGACTCGGTCACGCACCGCCGGTGGTGGGTGGAGCAGTGGCCCGAGGGGGTCGACTACCTCGCCGGACTCGTCGCTCAGGACGTACAGGACGCCTTGCTGGAGAAGTACGGTCGCTGGCCGCTGTGCCCCGTGTGCGGGCACGGCGAGCCGCACGCGCTGGACGTCGAGCCGGAGCTGGGCCCCGAGCCGCACTGGGTGTGCTCGGAGGCGGGCGTACGGGTGGCCGCGGTCGGCGGCCTGGGCCCCGTCCTGCATCCGGGCCGGTGAGCCGCCGGTGACGGTCTACATCGATCCGCCCACCTGGCCGGGCCACGGCCGCATGTGGTCGCACCTGGTCAGTGACGTCTCGTACGAGGAACTGCACGCCTTCGCGGCCTCCATCGGCTGCCCGGCCCGGGCCTTCGAGCGCGACCACTACGACGTGCCGTCGTACCGGTACGCCGACGCGGTCGGGGCGGGCGCGGTGGAGATCGGCAGCAAGGAGCTGGTCCGCCGCCTCACGGAAGCCGGCCTGCGCCGCCCGAAGGGGCGCTCGGCCTGACGGGGGCCGGCGCCGGCGCCGCGCGGGTCAGGCGCGGGCGGACTGCTCCGCCGGGGCCGGCGATGCGGCCCCCGTGCCCGAGGCGACCACGCGGGCGCGGGCCGGTGTACGGCGGTCCAGCCGGAGGGCGATCACGGTGAGGGCGATGGCGGTGACCGTCATGGCGGCGCCCGCCCAGGCGGTGGCGGAGAAGCCGAGGCCCGCGTCGATCACCGTGCCGCCGAGCCAGGGGCCGCCGGTGTTGCCGAGGTTGAACGCGGCCGTGGTGGTGGCGCCCGCCAGGGTCGGGGCGGCGCCCGCCACGTTGAACATGCGGGCGTTGAGCGCCGGGGCGGTGAAGAAGGCGGAGAAGCCGAGCAGGAAGGACAGGGCGATCGCCGCGGCGGCGGTCGAGGCGAGCAGCGCGAGCGCGCTCAGGAAGACGGTCGAGGCGGTGACGCCCCAGATCATCACGCCGAACAGGTGCGCGTCGGCGACCCGGCCGCCGACGGTGGTGCCGGCGAGCGCGCCGAGGCCGAAGAGGCCGAGGATCCACGGGACCCACTGCGAGTCCAGCCCGGCCACGTCCGTGAGCAGCGGCGAGAGGTAGCTGAAGGCGCAGAAGACGCCGCCCGCGGCCAGGGCCGTGATGCCGATGGAGAGCCACACCTGGCGGTCGCGGTAGATGCGCAGCTCGCGGCCGAGCGAGGGCTTCTCCTCGGGCAGCGGGATCTTCGGGATCAGCGCCAGGATGCCCACCAGGGCGATCGCGGAGGCCGCGCCGACCGACCAGAAGGCGGAGCGCCAGCCGAGGTGCTCGCCGAGGAAGGCTCCGGCGGGGACGCCGAGGACGTTGGCGATGGAGAGACCGCCGATCATGACGGCCATGGCGCGTGCCCGCTGGTCCTTGTCGACCATGGCGATGGCGACGGCCGCGCCGACCGCCCAGAAGCCCGCGCACGCGAGGGCGGAGACCACGCGGGAGGCGAAGAGGAGCTCGTACGAGGGGGCGAGCGCGCCCGCGACCTGGCCCAGGCCGAAGAGGCTGATGAGGGACACCAGGGTGGTGCGGCGGGGGAGGCGCAGGGTGGCCACGGCCAGCAGCGGGGCCCCGACGACCATGCCGATCGCGAAGGCGGATATGAGCAGGCCGGCCTGCGGGATGGTGACGCCCATGTCCTCGGCGATGGGTGGCAGCAGCCCGGAGAGCATGAACTCGCTGGTGCCGAGTGCGAAGACGGACAGGCCGAGGACGTAGACGGCGACGGGCATGCGGGGGCGTGCGGCGGCTGCGGGCATGCCCTTCACCAACCTGCGCGAACGGGCGCATATTCCCCGCCCGTGTGTCGGGCGCGTGACAGCGGGTGGCGGTGTCGGCGCCGGCAGGGGTTCGGAGGGGGCGCCGTGCGGCTCCGCTCCGCGTGCCGTGCGGCTCCGCTCCGCGTGCCGCCCGGGCGCCCCTCCGGCGGGGGTCAGGGGGCGAGCCCGGCGAGTTCCGCGGCGAGGTTGGCGCGGGCCGGTGCCTCCCAGTGCGCCGCCCCGTACGGGGTCCGGAAGAGCCGGGGCAGGTCCAGGAGCCCGCGCAGGACGTCGGCGCGCCCGGCGCGGAAGGCCTCGTCCGGGACGAACCCGTACTCCGCGCGGACGGCGGCGGCGTAGGCGGCGTAGGCCGGACCGTCGCCCGCCAGGACGGCGAGGTCGGCGTCGCAGAGGGTCTCGCCGTTCGTGTCGCCCGGGGCGGGGTCGTGGGTGACCGTCAACCGGACCAGCCGGGCCACCTCGGCGGTGCGGTCCGCGCCGATGCCGAGCTCGGGGAGGGCGCGCTCGGCCATCGCGGCGCTGCGCTCCTCGTTCTCGGAGCGGTCCGGGCGGTAGACGGCGTCGTGGAACCAGGCGGCGAGTTCCACGGCGGCCGGGTCGGCGGCGTGCGGGGCCAGTAGGTCGATACGTGCGAGTACGTCGGCCAGGTGCGCGGTGCTGTGGTAGCGGCGCTGGGGCTCCGCCCAGGCGGCGAGGAGCCGGTCGGCGTACGGCTCGGGGTCGCGGCCGACGGGGGCGCCGGCGGCGGCGGTGGTCGCGCGCCAGCGGGCCCGGAGGCCGGCCGTGTCGGGGTGCGGGGTCCCTGTGTCCATGCGCACATTGTGGGGGTGGCGTGATGGTGCTGGTGGGCCGGGGTCCGGGACCGTACCCTGCATATTGGACTAGACCTATTTGCCTGAGTGACCGCCCGTGGCCTCCCGTGGCCACCCGGGTCATACGAGCCGTTTTCCGAAGGATGGGATCGAATGAGCAACCGTGCGCTCCTGGAGGTGATCGCCCTCGACGTGGAGGACGCGGTCGCGGCCCGGGCCGGTGGGGCGGACCGACTCGAACTGGTCGCCGACATGGCCGCCGACGGGCTGACCCCGCCGCGCGAGACCTTCGCGGCGATCAGGGACGCGGTCGACATCCCGCTGCGCGTGATGCTCCGCACGGCCGACGGGTTCGCGGCCGGCGACCTCGACGCCCTGCTGGTGGCGGCGCGGGAGCTGCGGGCGGAGGGTGCGACGGAGTTCGTCCTGGGCTTCCTGAACCCCGACGGCACCCCCGACCTCGCGGCGGTCGAGGCCGTCGTGGCGGAGCTCGACGGCTGCCCGTGGACCTTCCACCGGGCGATCGACCGGTCGGCGGACCGCGACGGGCTGCGCAAGGCGCTGGCCGAGCTGCCGGGGCTGGACACGTACCTGACGGCCGGCTCGCCGGCCGGGGTGGACGAGGGCGCCCCGGTCCTGCTGGCGGAGGTCGCCCGGCGCGGCGAGCCGGGGTACGGGGCACGGATTCTGGTCGGCGGCGGCCTGGCGCTGACCCACCTGCCGGTGCTCCGCGAAGGGGGCGCGGATGCCTTCCACATCGGCGGGGCGGCGCGTCCCGACGGGTGGGGCGGCCCGGTGTCGGCGGCCGCGGTGTCGCGCTGGCGCGAGGCGCTGGACTGACGAACCCGCCGAGCCCCTGCCGGGGCCCGTCGGCACGGGCCGGCCGGGCCGGGCCGCGTCCGTCCCGGCGGGGGGCCGCGCCCGCCCGGCAGGGTTGCGCCCGCCCCCGCCGGGTCCGCGCCGCGCCCGCCGGCCCCGGGCCGGGCTGCGCCCACCGCGGGCTGCGCCCACCGCCCCGCACCCCGCCGCACCCCGCCGCACCCCGCCGCACCCCGCCGCACCGCGTCGGGCCGCGCCGCCGCCGCAGGCCCGGTCGGCCGGGCGTGGTGCCGGGCGCGGGTGCGGGCTGAGCGGGCCGCGCCCCGCCCGCCCGGCCGCCCGCCGGTCCGGGCGTCCGGCTTCGCCGGGGCGGGGGGAGGGGTCAGGACAGGGCGGGCGGCAGGGGGGCCGTGTGGAGGGCGGTCAGGCCCGACACGGCGCGGGTCAGGCAGACGTACAGCCGGCGCAGCCCGGTCCGTTCGTCCGGCTCGCCGTCCACGATGGCCGCCGGCTCGTCCAGGACCACGTAGTCGTACTCCAGACCCTTCGCCAGCGACGCCGGCACCAGCGTCAGCCGGGACTCCGCCGTCGTCTCCTCGCCGGGCGACAGGTACGGCAGGCCGGCCGCCAGCAGGGCCTGCGCCAGCACGGGGACGCGGGCGTCCGCCGCGATCACGCCGACCGAACCCTCGTGCGCCAGCGCGTCCCGGCACGCCCCGATCACCGCCGCCGGCAGGTCGGCGACCTCCGCGATCCGCAGCGAGCCCGGCGTCTCGCGCACCGAGGAGACCGGGGCGAGCCCCGGGGAGATCGCCGGCAGCAGGCGGGAGGCGTACGCGATCACCTCGCGCGGCACGCGGAACCCCGCCGTCAGCTCCTCCAGCACCGCCTGCGGCTTGCCCAGGTGGGCCAGCGCCTCGTCCCAGCTGCGCGTGGCCCACGGGGTCGTGCCCTGCGCGAGGTCGCCCAGCACCGTCGCCGAGCCCGTCGTGCAGCGCCGGCCCACCGCCCGGTACTGCATCGGCGACAGGTCCTGGGCCTCGTCGAGGACGACGTGTCCCAGTGAGTGCGTCCGCTCCACCAGGTCGGCCGCCTCGTCGATCAGGACCAGGTCCGCCGCCGTCCACTGCGCCGACCGCACGCTCCGGAAGGGCTTCGGCCACAGCAGCAGCTTCTGCTCGTCCTGGGTGAGGACCCCCTCGGCGTGGGCGGCCAGGAAGTCCGCGTCGGACAGGAGCCGCAGGACCAGCTTCGCCGGCTCGACCGGCGGCCAGACCTGCTTCACCACCGCCTTCACCGCGGCGTTGCGCGCCACCGCGTCCTGGACGCGGTCGTCCGGCGCCTCGCCCGCCTGCTCCATCCGTACGAGCACCGCGTGCGCGATCCGCTGCGGCAGCGCGTCGCGGGCGGCCCCGTAGCGGATGTCGCGCCGCTGGAGCTCCTCGACCATCTCGGCGAGCTCGTACGCCGGCACCCGCCAGCGGCGTGACCCGCGGACCACCATCAGCGGCTCGGCGGGCGGCGTGACGTGGGAGTCGAGCGCGCGCCGCAGCACCTGCGCCATCCGGGCGTCGCCCTTGACCACGGCGGTCTCGGCGGTGTCCGCGGCGCGTACCTCCAGGCCGTCTCGGGCGACCAGGTCGTCGACGGTGGCCTGCTTGACCTCCAGCTCGCCCAGGGCCGGGAGGACCTGCTCGATGTAGTGCAGGAAGGACCGGTTCGGCCCGATGACCAGCGTCCCCGTACGGGCGAGACGGTCGCGGTGGGCGTACAGGAGGAACGCCACGCGGTGCAGGCCGACGGCCGTCTTCCCGGTGCCGGGGCCGCCCTGCACGCAGACGGAGCCGGACAGGCCGGTGCGGACGATCTCGTCCTGTTCGGGCTGGATCGTCGCGACGATGTCCCGCATGGGGCCGACGCGGGGCCGCTCGATCTCTTGCTGGAGCAGCTTGCTGACGGCGGTCGTCGTCTCCGAGGGGTCGCAGAGGTGCTCGTCCTCGTACGCCGTGAGCTCGCCGCCGGTGTAGCCGAAGCGGCGGCGCAGCGCGATGTCCTGGGGGTCGTTCCTGGAGGCCCGGTAGAAGGGCTGGGAGACCGGCGCGCGCCAGTCGACGACCATCGGGTCGCCGCCCGCGTCGTGGACGTGGCGGCGCCCGATGTAGAACTGCTCGCCCTCCGCGCCTTCGGCGAGCTCCGCGCCCGGGGCGTGCAGGTAGTTCAGCCGCCCGAAGAAGAGGGGGGTGTGGGAGAGGTCGGCGAGCGCCTTGATGCGGTCGTCGATCTGGGCCTGGAGGACGATCGCGTTGACCCAGTTCGCGGTGACGTCGCGGATGTCGAGGGCCTCGACGTCCTCGCGCATGGCGCGGAGCGCGGCGCGGGAGGAGGCGAGGTGGGACCGTTCGCGGGCGAGCGGGTCCGGTTCGGGGGCGTGCGCGGGCACGGGACTGCCTCCAGCTGCTGGTGCGGAACGGGAGCCCGCCGGTTTCCGAACGGCGGGCGGCTCTCCCCGGTGTGGCGGCGGGAGGCGGCAAGAGCGGAGATTGTAGCCACCGGCGCAGGGCGGCGCGAACGGATTCCGGAGCCGGAAGTCCCCCCGGACCGGGCCCCCCGTACGGGTGTCGTGGCGCGGGTGTCAGACCTGGGGCAGAGGCGCCGGGGGGCGGCATGGGCCGGGAGGAGGAGGCGGGAGCCGCCCGGTTCCGCCCCCGGGGCGATGTGGGATCGGGGGAGGGAACGCACCATGGATACATGAGCACCGCAACCTCCACCCCGATCCGGGGCGGCCGCCCGAGCGGCGCCACCGCCACCTCCGACTCCCACCCCCGCCACGTCTTCGGCGACGTCCTGCGCGCCGCGAAGGTCTTCGCGACGACCGCCGTGAGCGTCGTCGTCCTGGGCGAGTACGCCGAGGACGCGGGCGTCATACGCCGCTGACCGTCCGCGGCGCGGGCGACTGCGGCCCGCAGCCGACCGCCGCCGCCCGCAGCCGACCATCGCCGACCGCCGGCTCGCCGACCGCAGCCCCCGGCAGGCGGCCGGTACCCCGGGGTGCGGCTCGCGCCCGGGGGCCCGCGCGGGGTGCGGCTGATCCACTAGGGTCACGCGCGTGACCCGCCCCGCTCCCCACCGTTCGCCGTCGCCCCTCGTCGGCGGAGTGGTCACGGGCTCGCTGCTCGTGCTGGGCGTGCTGTGCGTCGCCCTGCGCCTTCCGATGGCCGACGCGCTCCTGCGCGGCTTCAGCGCCGCCGAGTGGCGTCCGCCCGCCGCGTACCCGCCGTTCGCGGCGATCCTGCTCACCCCGGCCGCCTGGCTGCCGGCCGGCGTGCTCAAGGCCGTCGTCGTCCTCGGTACCGCGGGCCTGTTCGCCCTGCTGGTCCTGCTCTCCTGCCGCCTCGCGGGGCTCCGGCCCCGGCGCGGTCCCGTGCTGGCCGCCACCATCGGCGGGCTGTGGCTGGAGACCCTCTTCCAGGACCCGCTGCCCGGCCAGGTCGATCTGGCCCTGGCCTGCCTGGTGCTGTGGGACCTCGGCCGGCCCGGCGCCGCCCTCGGCAAGGGCTTCGCCCTGGGGATCGCCGCCGGGAGCACCCTGGCCCCGGCGGTCTTCATCCCGTACCTGCTGCTGACCCACCGCGTCCGGGACGGGCTGACGGCGCTGGCCGCCCTGGCCGGCACCGCCCTGATGGGGCTGCTGGTGCTCCCGGAGGCCTCCGAGGAGTTCTGGACCCGCCACCTGCCCGCCGCCGGCCGGACCCTGCTGCCGGGCTGGCCGCAGCTGTGGATCTGGTGCGTCCCGGTGCTGGCCGTCCTGATCGCCGCGGTGCGCGCCCCGGCCGCCGGGGCCCCCGCCCCCGGCGGCCCCGCCCCCGGGGCCCCCGCCCCCGGGGCCCCGGTGTCCGTACCGGCCCCGGGGACCCCCGCCGGAGTGCGGCGGGAGGGACGGGTCAGTCGCTCGTCAGGAGCTCGTCGGCGTCCATGATCCGGTAGGCGTAGCCCTGTTCGGCGAGGAAGCGCTGGCGATGCGCCGCGAAGTCCTGGTCGATCGTGTCGCGGGCGACGACCGAGTAGAAGCGCGCCTCGTGGCCGTCCGCCTTCGGGCGCAGCACCCGGCCCAGGCGCTGGGCCTCCTCCTGGCGGGAGCCGAAGGTGCCGGACACCTGGATGGCGACGGTCGCCTCGGGCAGGTCGATGGAGAAGTTGGCGACCTTCGAGACGACCAGCACGCTGATCTCGCCCTCGCGGAAGGCGTTGAAGAGCTTCTCGCGCTGCGCGTTGGAGGTCTCGCCCTTGATGACGGGCGCGTCCAGGTGCTCGCCCAGCTCGTCGAGCTGGTCGATGTACTGGCCGATGACCAGGGTCTGCTCGCCCTTGTGCTTGGCGACGAGCGCCTCGGTGACCTTCCGCTTGGTCGCGGTCGTCGCGCAGAAGCGGTACTTCTCCTCCGTCTCGGCGGTCGCGTAGGCGAGCCGCTCCGACTCGGTGAGGTTGACGCGGACCTCGACGCAGTCGGCGGGCGCGATGTAGCCCTGCGCCTCGATCTCCTTCCACGGGGCGTCGAAGCGCTTCGGCCCGATGAGCGAGAAGACGTCCGATTCGCGGCCGTCCTCGCGCACGAGCGTGGCGGTCAGGCCGAGCCTGCGCCGCGCCTGGAGGTCGGCGGTGAACTTGAAGACCGGCGCGGGCAGCAGGTGCACCTCGTCGTAGACGATCAGGCCCCAGTCCCGGGAGTCGAAGAGCTCCAGGTGCGGGTAGACGCCCTTCCGCTTCGTCGTGAGGACCTGGTACGTGGCGATCGTGACGGGCCGGATCTCCTTGCGGGTACCGGAGTACTCGCCGATCTCCTCCTCCGTCAGCGAGGTCCGCTTGACCAGCTCGTGCTTCCACTGGCGGGCCGAGACGGTGTTCGTGACCAGGATCAGCGTGGTCGCCTTGGCCATCGCCATGGCGCCCGCGCCGACCAGCGTCTTGCCGGCACCGCAGGGCAGCACGACCACGCCGGAGCCGCCGTGCCAGAAGCCCTCGACGGCCTGCTGCTGGTACGGGCGCAGCGCCCAGCCGTTCTCGGCCAGGTCGATCGGGTGCGCCTCGCCGTCCACGTACCCGGCGAGGTCCTCGGCGGGCCAGCCGAGCTTGAGCAGCGTCTGCTTGATCTGCCCGCGCTCGGAGGGGTGCACGGCGACGGTGTCGGGGTCCAGCCGGGCCCCGACGAGCGGGGCGACCTTCTTGGACCGCAGGATCTCCTCCAGCACGGGCCTGTCGGTGCTGGTCAGGACCAGTCCGTGCACGGGGTGCTTGGAGAGGGTGAGGCGGCCGTAGCGGGCCATGGTCTCGGCGACGTCGACGAGCAGCGCGTGCGGGACGGGGTAGCGGGAGAACTCGACGAGGGCGTCGACGACCTGCTCGGCGTCGTGTCCGGCGGCCCGGGCGTTCCACAGGCCGAGCGGGGTGATCCGGTAGGTGTGGATGTGCTCGGGAGCACGCTCCAGCTCGGCGAAGGGAGCGATGGCGCGGCGCGCGGCGCCGGCGAGCTCGTGGTCGACCTCGAGGAGGAGGGTTTTGTCGCTCTGGACGATGAGAGGCCCGTTCACACACGTCCCTTTCCGGCGTGGGGTGGCAGTCCGGGCGCGGACGGCCAAACCTCCAGTCTGCCGCATCCCCGCGCGGGCGGGGCGGTTCCGTGCCGTACCCCCGAGCCGCGGTGCGCGCCGGCGGGCCCGGCCGGAGGAGGGGCGGACCCGGCGCGAGCCGGGCCTGTGCGCGGCGCCGGACGGGTCGCCGCGCGGCCGACCCGGCGCCGGACGGATCTGCGCGCGGCGCCCTACGGGACGGCCCTCAGGCGTCCAGGTGGGGCAACGGGGCGGTCGGGTAAGGGGTTTCGGCGGGCAGCAGGGCCCGCGCCGCCGCGCCGTCGCCCGCACGCAGCAGGCCGTGGATCTCCCGGGCCAGCGGGGTCACGTCGCGGACGGACACCGTCCACGCGTCGGCGTACGCGCGCGCGGAGGGTCCGGACAGGCCGAGTTGGAGCGAGCGGTACGGGAGGGGGTTCAGGTGCACGTCGCGCTCCGGGTCCCACTGCACCCGGGCCGAGGACTCCCGCAGGGCGCGCTGCCAGGCCGCGCGGTCGGCGTGGACGCCGGGGGAGTAGTGGGACAGGCAGGCGCCGGCCAGTGCCCGGTCGAAGCCCTCGCGGGTGATCTCGACCGCCAGCACCGTCTCCTGGTCCGGCTTGGTCGCCCACCCGCAGCGGTACATCATCCACAGGAACGACGGCTTGACCCACGTCATCCGCTCCCGCTTCCAGGCGGGCGGGAAGCGCCCGTCGCGGGCGGCCGGCAGCCCGAGCGCGGGGGCGTACGCCTGGTAGACGGTGATCGTGGTGCCGGTGTGCGCCGCGCGGATCGCGCGGTTCGGTACGTCGGGCATGGACCCAGGGTGCGGGGCCGGGTCCGCACCCGCCACGGGTTTTCGCCCGGTGCGTCTCCTGCGGCGCCTACACCTGGTCGTCGGCCAGTTCCGCGACGCCCGTGATGCGGTGCAGCGCGTACGTGCGGACCTCGTCCGCCGTGTGGTCGTAGCCCGTCACGAAGCCGCCCTCCACCCGTACCGGGTCGATGACCCGCTGGCTCGCCGCGCCGTCCGCGTTCACGTAGCCGATCCACACCGCCGCGCCCGTCAGCGCCGCCGCCTGGACCGTCGCCAGGGTCTCCGCGGCGCTCGTGCGCGGCAGGTCGCCCGGCCGGCCCGTCGAGGGGGCGGGCTCCTTGCGGACCGCCGTCGCCGCCAGGTCGCCCGCGCGGATGGCCCGTACGGCAGCCCCCAGCAGGACCGCGTCCGGCACCGGCGGGCCGTCCGGCACCGGTACGGGCGCCGAGCGCGCCGGAGTGCGGTGGGCGTCGGCCCGCGACACCAGGACGTCGCCGGTACGGGACTCCGCGGCCGGCGCGTACCCCATCGCGCGCAACCCGTCGAGCAGGGCGCCCGGTTCGGCGTGCGAGGCCAGCACGGTCGGGGCGAGGCGGCGCAGGCCCAGACCGGCCGAGCGCTTGTCCGCCAGGATCTCGCCCAGCATGGCGTCGTCGTCGCACCGGACGTACGAGGAGGCCGCGCCCACCCGCAGGTGCCCGTGCCGCCGGGCCACGTCGTCGATCAGGTACGCCAACGGCTGCGGGACAGGGGTGCGGCTGTGCTCCTTGAGGAAGGCGTGCAGGTCGACGGCGGTGTGCCCGGCGTCCAGGGCGCGCCGCACCGAGCCCGGCGTGAAGCGGTACACCGTGGCCCCGCCCTTGGACTCCACGTCCGCGAGCACCGCCAGGGTGTCGCCCAGCGGCCGCCGCAGCGGTCCGGGGGCCACCGCCGTCAGGTCGGCCTGGAGCAGGACGTGGTCCACCGGCTCCGGAAGCAGCGGGTCGAGCAGCGGCGCGGGGTCGCGGTGCTCCAGCAGGGCGCGGCCGGGTCCGGACAGCGCGCCCCGGCCGGTCACGCCGAGGACCTCCGCCTCGGTCAGCGCCCAGTGCGCGAGGCGGGCGCGCAGGTGGCTCGTACCGCGTACGGGGCGCTCCCAGGCGAGCCGGTCGAGCAGGGCGTCCGGGGCGGCGGAGCAGCCCTCGGGGAGCCCGGCGAGGAGTTCGAGGACGCGCCGGCGCACCTCGGGCGCGGCGGACCGGTCGAGTTCGGGGCCGAGCACCGACAGGGTGCGGCCCCTGGCGTCCTGCTCGCCGACCAGCCCGGCGGTGCGGGTGGCGGGCAGCCAGGCCGCCGCGAGGACCGACCACCGCTCGGCGGGCGGGAGTTCGCGCCAGGTGTCGAAGGCCGGGGTGGGGGCGTACCGCTCGTCGGCCTCGCCGTCGCCGGCCACCAGCCCGGCGGCGTAGGCGAGCTCGATCCAGAACGCCGCAGCGGCCTCGGTGGCGTCCAGGGCTGCCGCGGCCCGCTTCAGGTCCCGTACGGACAGCCCGCCGGCCCGCAGTACCGGCGGGCCGGTGTACTCCCAGGACTTCACCAGCTCCTCGACGGTCGACAGCGCGGCCAGCGCCTGCCCCGCGGCGTTCGCGTCCACGAGCTGGGGACGGTGCTCGCGGTGGGCCGGTACCGGCGGCGCCAGCGGCGCCGTGTCACGGTGCGCGAGCCCGCCGCGCAGGTGCAGCGCCACCTCGCGGGGCAGTACGACGGTCCGCGCCGAGGCGGGCAGCAGCAGCCCCCGGTCGCGCAGCCAGCGCACCGGCGCGGTCGGATTCGGGGTCACCTCCCCGTACGGCGGCCCCCACACGAGCCGGCCGAGCACCTGGTGGGCCTCGGCCGGGGCCTCGTCCAACAGGGCGGACATCCGCTCCGGGTCGGTGAACAGCCCGGTCAGCGCCGACACCGCGGACACCGCGTCGTGCGTGGCGGGCAGCCCGGCCGCGGAAACGATCTCCTGGATCCGGGTCGGCGACATCCCGGCCGTGGCCTCCGCGACGGTCGGCCCGAGGCCGGTCGGGGAGGGCCGCTGGGCCGAGGGGGCGAGCAGCTCCCGGGCGGTGCGCACCAGCCGCAGCCGCTCCTCGTCGCCCCACACCAGGGCCTGGTCCCGCAGGGTGGCCAGGGCCCGGGGAAGCGCGGCACGGGCCCCGTTGTCCTCCCCGGTGGTGCCCGTCTGGCCGGTCAGCAGCGACTCCAGCACCGGGTACGGGCACGGGTCGGGGGCCACCGCCAGTGCCTCGGCGGTCTGCAGCGCGAACCGGTCGAGGCGCTCCAGCGCGCGCACCACCGAGGCCCGGGTGCCGGCCCGTCCGGCCAGCTGGGTCACGTCGCCCGGGACGGGGCTGAGCAGGTCGGGGCGGGCGTGCAGCAGGGCGGCGAGCGCGGTGTCGTCGCGGGAGCGCAACGCCTCGGCGAGGGAACGCGGGGCGGCTGCCCCGGTTCTCGCCGTGGAGCCGCCGGCAGTGTCTCCCACCGCGGTGCTTGCCTCGGGCACGGTCGCCTCCTGGTCGCGTCGGCCGGTCAGTCGGCCGGTCCCCATCCGGTCAACGGTATCCGCTGCGCCCCCGGCAACTCCACGGGCGCACGCGCTACCTTCGGCACAGGCGGTACGGGAGGAGCCGGGCGTGGGGATCGAAAGCGACCATCTGGTCTACGAATATCTGAGCCGTGTAGGGGACTTGGCGCAGCGCAGGCACCTCGACTCCGGGGACCGGATGCGGCTGGTGGCGGGGCTGCGCGACGAGATCGACCGTCGGCGCGCCAAGTACGACCCGGACACCCCGGCGGCCGTGCGCCGCATCCTGGAGCGGATCGGCACGCCCGAGGAGGTCCTGGACACCCTCGGCACGCGGTCCGGCGCGGCGCCCGCGGAGCGGGGGGTCCCGGCGTTCACCGACCCCGGTCCGGGGGTGCCCGAGCAGCGGGGGCCCGGCCGGCCGCGGCGCGGGAAGGTGCCCCTGCCGCGCCCGGAGGCGGAGGCGGAGGCGGAGCCGCGGAACGTGCCGCCGCACCTGGCCGGCCTCGACGAACTCGGCCCGTCCGACGGGGTCGAGCCCGACTGGTGGCGCGTCACTCCGGGCACGTACGGGGCGGGCCCGCAGGTGGACGGCTTCGCGGGCGGGATCGAGGTCCCGGACCTGTTCCCGGAGGACCCGCGGGACGACGAGCGGGCCGAGGACGGCAAGGACGGCGCGGGTGGCGCGGCCGGCACGGCCGGCGCGGGCGGCGCGGCGGGCAAGGCCCCGGCCGGCGGGTCCGACGGGCGGGCGCAGACCCTCGTACGGTTCCTGCGCGAGCGGCGGCGCGCGAAGCGGGTGGCGAAGGCCGCCGCGCCGGTGGCGGAGCCGGTCGCCGCGGCGGCCCCGGCACGGCCCAGGCCGAACGCCTTCCTGCTGCTGGCGGCCGCCGTCCTGGTCGCCGGCGTGGTCAGCGGCCAGTGGCTGCTGCTGATCGTCGGCTGGCTGCTGCCGTACGCCTCCCGCGCGCTGCGGCCGGGCGAGCACAAGTGGGCGGTCTTCGGGCCGCCCGGCGCGGTGCTGGCGGGCGCCGGGGTGTGGCTGTGGGGCCGGATGAACGGCCGGTGGGGCGAGGCGCTGGCCGAGGACCAGCTCGGCGGGGCCCTGCACGGGATGTGGCCCTGGCTGCTGCGGGCGGCGGGCGCGGCCTCCGCGCTGTACCTGGTGTGGCGGGCCCGCAGGCGCTGACGGGTCGCCGGGGTCCGCCTCCGGCGCGGCGCCGACCGGCGGGGACGGGCGGCCGGGGTCTGCCTCCGGCGCGGTCCCGACCGGGCGGGTCCGGGTGGTGCGGCCCGACGGGCCGCCTCCCGGGTCCGGCGTTCGCCGGGCTCGGCACAATGGCCGGTATGAACCTCACCGTCGGCTTCGACCTCGACATGACCCTGATCGATTCGCGCCCCGGCATCAAGGCCGCCTACCAGGCGCTCTCGGCCGAAACGGGTACGTTCATCGACGCCGACGCGGCCGTCACCCGGCTCGGGCCGCCGCTGGAGGAGGAGCTCGCGCACTGGTTCCCGGCGGCCGGGATTCCGGCCGTGGCGGACCGCTACCGGGAGATCTATCCCACACACGCCATAGAGCCGACCCCGGCCATGGCGGGGGCCCGCGAGGCCGTGGCCGCCGTGCGGGCGCTCGGCGGGCGGGCGATCGTCGTCACCGCCAAGCACGAGCCCAACGCCCGCCTGCACCTGTCGCACCTCGGCATCGAGCCGGACGCGGTCATCGGCTGGCTCTGGGCGGAGGCCAAGGCCGGGGCGCTGCGCGAGTACGGGGCGCAGGTGTACGTCGGCGACCACGTCGGGGACGTGCGCGGCGCCCGGGCGGCCGGCGCGCTGTCGGTGGCCGTGCCGACCGGCCCCTGCCCGGAGCCCGAACTGCGGGCGGCGGGCGCGGACGTGGTGCTGCCGGACCTCACGGCGCTGCCGCAGTGGCTCGCCGAGTACGTGGCCGGGCAGGCGGCCTGAGCGGTCCGGCCGGGGCAGGCGGCCTGAGCGGCCGGGCGGCTCAGGCCTGCGAGGCCCGGGCCGCCCGGCGCTGCGCCGCGGCCGAACGCAGCACGCCCGCCGCGGAGATCGCGAAGCCCACCCCCATCAGCATGCACACGGCCCACGCGTACGACGGGAACGGGTCGACGTCCAGGAACAGCGGGGCCATGGTGGCCAGAGTGGCAGCGGCGCCGGCGATGAACACGATGCCGCCGGCCTTGACGAGTCCGTCGCCGGGCCGCGCTTCGTCGGAATGAGGAGTAACAGTCACTCCACCAGGGTAGTTCCCTGGCCGAAGCAGCCGACGGCGAAGGACCGGGTAACGACTTGTCACCCGGGCCCCGGCCATTAGCCTTGAGGTGGCGGGTCGCACAGGGCCCGCTGCGCTGTTGTCCGGAGCCGTTCGCACCGCTCCGGGCCCCCGACGAGCACAAGGACAGAGGACGGACGTGCCTACCGGCAAGGTCAAGTGGTTCAACAATGAGAAGGGCTTCGGCTTCCTCTCCCGCGACGACGGCGGCGACGTCTTCGTCCACTCGTCGGTGCTCCCTGCCGGAGTCGACTCGCTCAAGCCCGGCCAGCGCGTCGAGTTCGGTGTCGTGGCCGGCCAGCGCGGTGACCAGGCACTTTCGGTGACGGTGCTGGATCCGGCGCCGTCCGTCGCGGCCGCGCAGCGGCGCAAGCCGGACGAGCTCGCCTCGATCGTGCAGGACCTCACGACCCTGCTGGAGAACATCACCCCCATGCTGGAGCGCGGCCGCTACCCCGACCGGGTGCACGGCACGAAGATCGCCGGCCTGCTGCGCGCGGTGGCCGACCAGCTCGACGTCTGAGCGCTCGCGCGCACCGGTGCCCCGCCCCTCGCAAGAGCGGCGGGGCACCGTCGTCGCAGCGGCCGGAGCGGCCGGGAGCGGCTACGGGAAGTCCAGCGCGCCGGCCGCGATGGCCGGTACCAGCCCCTCGGCGGCCGCCCTGGTCAGCAGTCCGCGCACCGCCGCGTAGCCCGCGTCGCCGAGGTCTGCGGTGAACTCGTTGACGTACAGCCCGATGTGCTGGTCGGCGACGGCCGGGTCCAGCTCCTGGGCGTGCGCACGCACGTACGGGCGGGAGGCCTCCGGATCGTCCCAGGCCATCCGGACCGACGTCCGGGCCGAGTCGGCCAGGGCGCGCAGCCGCTCCGCGCCCAGCGAGCGCTTCGCGATGATCGCGCCGAGCGGGATCGGCAGGCCCGTCGTGGACTCCCAGTGCTCGCCCATGTCCGCCAGGCGGTGCAGCCCGTAGTCCCGGTAGGTGAACCGGGCCTCGTGGATGACCAGTCCGGCGTCCACCCGGCCGTCGCGCACCGCCGGCATGATCTCGTGGAACGGCAGCACGACCACCTTGCCGACCCCGCCGGGCAGCACGTCGGCCGCCCACAGCCGGAACAGCAGGTAGGCGGTGGAGCGTTCGCTCGGCACGGCCACCGTCCGGCCGGTCAGGTCCACACCCGGCTCGCGGGTGAGGACCAGCGGGCCGCAGCCGCGGCCCAGCGCCCCGCCGCACGGCAGCAGCGCGTACTCCTCCAGCACCCACGGGAGGACCGCGTACGACACCTTCAGCACGTCCAGCTCGCCGCGCTCGGCCATGCCGTTGGTGATGTCGATGTCGGCGAAGGTGACGTCGAGGCGGGGCGCGCCCGGCACCCGGCCGTGCGCCCAGGCGTCGAAGACGAAGGTGTCGTTCGGGCACGGCGAATACGCGATCCGCAGCGGGCCGTCACCGGTGCTCATGGCGTTCTCCCCAATGGACGAGTACGGGTCCCAGCGCGCGGAGGCCGTCCGCGAGGGCGGCGAGGGCCTCCCCGATCCGCCAGGCGTCGCGGTCGCGCGGACCCACGGCGTTGGACACGGCGCGGAGCTCCAGTACGGGCAGCCCGTGCGCGGCGGCCGCCTCCGCGACGCCGAACCCCTCCATCGCCTCGGCCCCGGCCTGCGGGTGCCGGGCGGCGAGCTCGGCGGCGCGGGCGGCGGTCCCGGTGACGGTGGAGACGGTCAGCACGGGCGCGAGCAGCGCGCCGGTGGCCTCGGAGGCCAGGGCGGCGAGCTCGGCGGGCGGGAGGTGCACGCTGTGCCCGAACCCGAGGGCCCGGACGTCCACGAACCCCTCGGGGGTCTCGGCTCCCAGGTCGGCGGCGACGATCGCGTCCGCGACCACGAGGGAGCCGGGCGGGGCGGCGGGCGCGAACCCGCCGCCGATCCCGGCGGAGACGACGAGGTCGTACCCGGCGAGTGCCAGGGCGGTGGCGGTGCCGGCGGCGGCCGCCGCCGGTCCGACGCCCGCGACGAGCACGTCGAAGGCGATGCCCGGCAGGTCCCGGCGGGTGATCGGGTACCCGCCGGGCAGGGTGCGCGGCTCGGGGCCGGGGGCGTCCGGATGGGGGGTCAGGCCGGAGACGACGGAGTCCGCCTCCGCCGCCACCGCGGTCACCACCAGCGCACGCACCGGGCCGCCGGGTTACTTGTCGTCGAGCTTGAGGTTAAAGGCCCAGACGGCGAGGGGCTTGCCCTCCTCGCTGACCTGGACGAAGGAGAGCTTCTTGGACTCCGGGGCCGTGCCCTCGCCACCGGTGGCGAAGACGTCCGCGCCCGGGAAGCTGCGGTAGGTGTTCGAGGAGGGCTCGGTGATCGGCTGCCCGTCGAGGACCGCCTGCCACTGCTTGCCGCCCTCGACGACCTCGGGCTCGACGCCCAGGCGCAGGGTGTCGCCGCGGCGGTACTCGACGGTCTTGGCGTCCTTGAGGTCGGTCAGGCAGCCCTGGACCTTCTCCATGGACAGCTCGGTGCCGTCGTGGCAGGCGGCTTCGGCGGACACCGACGCGGTGCCGACCGTCACGGTCGCCAGCGGCGTCGGCTTGTCGCAGGCGGAGAGGAGGAGGAGGCCGGCGGAAACGGCTCCGAGGGCCGCGACGCTGCGGCGGGCCCTACCCGAGAAAAGCGGTGCGGTCATGAGCCGAAGGCTATCGGGCCGGTGGGCCGGGCCGCCGCACGGGGTCCTGCCCGGCGCCCGCGGCGCGGCGCGGTTCGGCCGAGCGGCCCCGCGGGGGGTCCCCGGGCCCGCGGCCGGACGCCCCGACGGGACCGGGCGGACGCGCCGACGGATTCGGTCGGGCGGGGGCGACGGGACCGGGCGGGCGCGCGGCAGTGCGGCGGCGGCGCGCCGGCCGGGCCGGACGCGCCGGCGGGTCAGGTAGAAGGCGGTCACGCCCGCGGGTCAGGCGACCCTGGGGCGGGAGGACCCGTGCTGGTGGCGGGGGGCGGAGAGCAGGCCGCGCAGGGCCATCGTCGTGCCCAGGGCGACGACCACCGCCGCCACGCCCATCCCCAGGGCCCCGTTCAGCGGCAGGACGATGCCGATCGCACCCCCCAGCACCCACGCCATCTGGAGCAGCGTCTCCGAACGGGCGAAGGCGGAGGTCCGCACGGCCTCCGGCACGTCCCGCTGGATCATCGCGTCCAGCGAGAGCTTCGCCAGCGCCTGGCAGAAGCCCGCCGTACCCGCGAGCACCGCCATGAACAGGCCGCTGAAGAGCACCGTCGCCAGGACCGCCACCCCGAGGGTGAGGGAGAGCACCGCCGCGATGATGGCCTCCGGGGCCCGCGCCCGCAGCCACGCGCCGACCGCTGTGCCGCACGCGTTGCCCACGCCCGCCGACACGCCCACGATGCCCAGCGACACGGCCGCGCTCTGCCCCGCCAGGGGGTGCTCGCGCAGCAGGAACGCCAGGAAGAAGATGAGGAAGCCGGACAGGCCGCGCATCGAGGCGTTGGCGAGGAGCCCGCACAGCACGGAGGGGCCCACCGTCCGCAGCCCCGGCTTCGGGGAGTGCGCCTCGTGCGTCGAGAGCCGGGCCCGGCGCTCACCCTTCGCCTCGTCCACCTTGTGCGGCAGCGTGAACGCCGCGAAGGTCCCGCAGATGAAGATCGCGCAGGCGCCGTACAGCGGCCACGGGGGACCGATCATCTGGAGCCCCGCCCCGACCGGCGCCGCCGCGCCCGTGGCCAGCAGACCCGCCAGTGTGACCCGGGAGTTCGCCTTGACGAGTGAGAAGTTCGGCGGGAGGAGGCGCGGCACCACCGCGCTGCGGACCACCCCGTACGCCTTGGACGCCACCAGCACCCCCAGCGCCGCCGGGTACAGCTCCAGTCCGCCCGTGGCCACCGCGCCCGACATCATCACCGCCAGCAGCGCCCGGGCGAGCATCGCCGCCGCCATCGCGGCCCGCCGCCCGTGCGGCAGCCGGTCCAGCAGCGGACCGATCACCGGGGCCAACAGGGTGAAGGGGGCCATCGTGATCGCCAGGTACAGCGCGACCCGGCCGCGCGCCTCGTCCGTGGGTACGGAGAAGAACACCGTCGAGGCCAGCGCCACCGTGATCATCACGTCCCCGGCGCCGTTGATCGCGTGCAGCTCGATCAGCTTGCCGAGACCCGACTCGCCCGCGCCGTGCGCGTGCGTGGCCCGCCGGATTCCCCGGGCCGTACCGGTGAACGGAAGGTGCAGGGCACGCCCCAGGGCCCGGCCGGCCCGCCTGGCCGGTCCCGAGCCGTCGTCGGACGACCGTACGGGTGCCATCTCGCCATAGTGCCCCACTCGGCCCCCTTCGAACGCCCATCGGCGCGTCGCGGGCCGATGGCTTGTCCGCGAATCGGACCTTGCATGTGGGCCCAGGCCGTCAGAGGAGGTAGCGTGCGTAGCGCGCCACCGGCGGTTGCTCTTGGCCGCGCGCCTCTTCGCGATCCCGCAGAATGGATCGCAGTTAGGTGCGCCCGAGGCCGATCGGGTGCGGACGTCGACGCGGCCCTCTGGTCCGCTCCGCCCGCGCCACGTACGGACAGGACCGACGGGTCGTTGTGGACGACAGTACGGACGGCGCACTCGTGAGACGGCGTAGGAGAGAACGAGACCAGTGAGTGCTGCGACGACGCGAAGCCGTACCCCGCGTACCCCGGACCGCCTGTGCGTCGAGGCGGTGGAACTGGCCCGGGCGGCGGCGGAGGATGCCGCCTACCCCGGAGTGGTGGGCGAGCACGTGACCGCGGTGGCGGAGGGCGACCGGGTCGTCACCCACTTCTTCGAGTGCAAGGAACCGGGCTACCGCGGCTGGCGCTGGGCCGTCACCGTGACCCGCGCCTCCCGCGCGAAGAACATCACCCTCGACGAAACGGTGCTGCTGCCCGGCGACGACGCGCTGCTCGCACCCGAATGGGTGCCGTGGAGCGAGCGACTGCGCCCCGGCGACATGGGCCCCGGCGACCTGCTGCCCACCGACGCCGAGGACCTGCGGCTGGAGGCGGGCTGGTCGGGCGAGGACGCCCCGCCGCCGAACTCGGTGGTCTCCACCGAGATGGCCGAACTGGTCGAGGCCGAGGACGCCGACGTCACCGACCGCGCCGTGGTCCCGGTCCGCGGGTCCATCACCTCCGTCGCCGAGGAACTCGGCATGCGGCGCGCCCGGGTGCTCTCCCGGTACGGACTGCACAGCGCGGCCGACCGCTGGGACGAGTCCTTCGGCGCGAAGACGCCGATGGCGCAGGCCGCACCCGCCTCGTGCGTGTCGTGCGGGTTCCTCGTCGCGATCGGCGGCTCGCTGGGCCAGGCCTTCGGAGTCTGCGCCAACGAGTTCGGCCCGGCGGACGGCCGCCTGGTCTCCCTCTCGTACGGGTGCGGCGGCCACTCGGAGGCCGCCGTCATGCCGAAGCCGATGCGGCCGGCGCCGCACGTCCTCGACTCGGTGGCCTCGGACGAGTTCCCGCTGCGGCCGGCCGCGGACACGGGCTCGGTCCCTGTCTCGGACTTCCCGGCCGCGGACCTCGGCCACTCGTAGCCCCGGGCTACTTCGGGGCGCGGCGGCGGAAGAGGCGCTTGGCGGCGACGACGATGAGGATGCCGGCGGCCAGGACCAGCGCGCCGTTCGTGAAGCTGCCGTCCGCGCCCGCCGGCGGATCGGCCGCCGCCGGGGCCCCCGGCTCCGGGGCCGCGGACGGGGCCGCGGAGGCGGCCGGCGCCCCCGTGGCGGCCGCGGCCGCCGGGACCGCGACGACCCGGCTGCCCGCCCCCTCCGAGCCGAACATCAGCGCCCTGCCGTCCGCCGTGTACGTCACCGACTCCGCCTGCCCCTGCCACGGCGCGTCCACCCGCTCGCCCTCGCCCTGCGGCCGCCCGTCCCTCCACCCGTAGGTCCGGGCCGTGAAGTACCCCCGCAGCGTCAGCCGGGTGCCGTCCGGCGAGAACGCCCCGTCCGTCACCCACGGGACGGCGGCGACGCGCCGGAACACGTTGCGGCTCCCGCCCGGCACCAGCCGCTCCGGGCCCTCGTAGAGGCCGCCCTTCGACTCGTCCTTGCTGGCGATGTACACCCGGCCCGTCACCGGATGCACCATCAGCGCCTCGGCGTTCCGCGGGCCGTCGGCGTACGTCACCGTTATCTGCTCGGCCCTGACGGTCGCGTCGCGCAGCTCCCCCGGCTCCGGGAAGCGGTAGATCCACACGTGGTCCCAGGTCCCGCCCAGGTTGTCCCCGACGTCCCCGACGTACAACCGCCCGTCCGGACCCACCGAGATCGCCTCCACGTCCCGCGGCGTGCCGATGCCCGTCAGCGTCAGCCGGGCCACCGTCCTGCCCGTCGCGGCGTCCACGGCGTACACGTACGGGCCGTCGTCGCTGTCGTTGTGCGTCCAGTACATGCCGGGGTGGACGCGGCTGGCCGCCAGTCCGCTCGACTCCCTGATCCGCGGATCGGCGATCGTGAACGAGGCCGCCGCGGGCGGCTCCGCGGCGGCGGCCGCGCTCGGCAGGAGGAGGAGTCCGCCGGCGAGGGCGGCGAGGGCGGCGGGCGGCGACGGCATGCGCATCCCCCCAGCCTGCCAGCCCGGACGGCGTGTCCGGCATCACAGGGGCGCCCTTGGCGTGATCCGCGATGATGACCGGATGCGTTTCATGTTCGTCGGCGATTCCATGACCATCGGACGCGCCGGCGACTACACCTGGCGCTACCGGATGTGGCAGCACCTCGGCGCGACCCTCGGCGGCCCCTTCGAGATAGTCGGCCCGCGCACCGGGCTGTACGACGACGCCGCCGCGCCCGCCCACCACGCGTACGCCGACCCGGACTTCCCGCAGGAGTCCCGCCGCCACCTGGCCGGCTGGGGCGAGGGCTGGCAGCACATGGCCCCCCTGATCGGCCCCGCCGCCGGCGCCGCCGGGGCCGATGTCCTGCTCGTCTCCCTCGGCCTGATCGACCTCGGCTTCTACACCCGCGCCGACCAGACCGCCGACAACGTCCGCCGGTTCGTCGCGGCCGCCCGCGCCGCCCGGCCCGCCGTGCGGATGGTGCTGCTGCCCGTCATCCCGAACGTCCGGGCCCGGCAGGACGCCCCCTTCGCGGCCGAGGTCGACCGGTTCAACGAGCTGCTGGCCAAGGCCGTGGCCGACCTGACGACCGGCGCCTCGCCGATCCTGCTGGCCGCGCGCCCGGCCTCGTACGACATCGACCGGGACACCTACGACGGCACGCACCCGAACGCCTCCGGGGAGCACCGCCTCGCCGGCGAGTTCGCGGCGGTCCTGCACCAGGCCTGGGGGATCGGCGGCCCGTACCGGGGGCGCCACGCGGGGCTGTAACACGCCCTTCACCGCGGGGTCTTGCTTCGAGTCCACTCCAGGCAGTTGGGTGGTGACCCATGAAGTACACGCAGCTCGGACGCACCGGACTCAAGGTCAGCCGACTTGTACTCGGCACGATGAACTTCGGTCCGCAGACAGATGAACCGACCAGCCACGGAATCCTGGACGCCGCCCTCGACGCGGGTCTCAATCTCGTGGACACCGCCAACGTCTACGGATGGGGCGAGAACAAGGGCCGCACCGAGGAGATCATCGGCACCTGGTTCGCCCAGGGCGGCCGCCGGCGCGAGAAGACCGTCCTCGCCACCAAGGTCTACGCCTCCATGGCCCCCGAGGGCGAGACCTGGCCCAACTACGACCGGCTGTCCGCGCTGAACATCCGGCGGGCCGTCGACGCGAGCCTCAAGCGGCTCCAGACGGACTACATCGACGTCTACCAGTTCCACCACGTCGACCGGCAGACCCCCTTCGAGGAGATCTGGCAGGCCGTCGAGGTCCTGATCCAGCAGGGCAAGATCCTCTACGCCGGCTCCTCGAACTTCCCGGGCTGGAAGATCGCCCAGGCCAACGAGGCGGCGGCGCGCGCCGGACGGCTCGGCCTGGTCAGCGAGCAGTGCCTCTACAACCTCGCCGAGCGGCGTGCGGAGATGGAGGTCATCCCGGCCGCGCAGGAGTACGGCCTCGGGGTCATCCCGTGGTCCCCGCTGCACGGCGGGCTGCTCGGCGGCGCCATCCGCAAGGCCGCGGAGTCGGGCCGCAGCGCCACCGGGCGCTCGGCGGACGCGCTGTCCAACAGCGCGGTGCGGTCGCAGGTGCAGGCGTACGAGGACCTGCTCGACAAGCACGGCCTGGAGCCGGGCGAGGTCGCCCTGGCCTGGCTGCTGACCCGGCCCGGGATCACCGGGCCGATCGTCGGGCCGCGGACGCGGGAGCAGCTCGACTCGGCGCTGCGCGCGGTGGAGCTGGAGCTGTCCGAGGAGGTCCTGGCGGGCCTCGACGAGGTCTTCCCGGGGCCGGGCCCCTCGCCGGAGGCCTTCGCCTGGTAGCGGGGAGGCCCCCACCGGGGCCGGGCAGCGGTCCGGGCCGGACGGCGGCCGGGGTCCGGGCGTGCGGTCCGGGTCCGGGCGGTCCGGGTCCGGGCGGCGGCGGCCGGGCTACTGCCCGACGGCCGCCGCCACGGCCACGACGACGAACATCAGCACGAGCACACCGGCCATGACGCGGTTTCTGGTCTTGGGATCCACCCGTCGAGACTAACCCGCCCCGCCGCCGGGTCCCGCAGGGGCCCCGGCGAGCGGCCAGGCTCCGACGGTCTCGTAGCGGGGCTGCTCGCCCGGCACCCCGCTCACCGGGAGGTTGCTGCGGACGAGGCTGAGCGTGTCGGCCCGCCAGGGGGCGCCCTCGAAGCCCGAGAGGGCGTCCAGGTACGGGCGCAGGGGCGTCGCGGCGTCGCGGCTCCGGGCCAGGGTGAGGTGCGGGGTGTAGCGGTGGTGCCGGTCCATCGGTACGCCGGCCCGCCGGGCGGCGGCGTCGGCCCGTTCGGCGAGCATCCGCAGGGCGTCGAGCCCTCCGGCCGCGCCGGCCCACAGGGCGCGGTCGCCGAAGTGGCCGCAGCCGTGCAGGCGGAGGTCGAAGGGGGCGGTGCGGTGGGCCGCGCGGGCGAGGCGGGCGTGCAGGTCCGGCAGCACGTCCTCGCGCACCTCGCCCATGAAGGCGAGGGTGAAGTGCCAGCCGGCTTCCGCGGTCCACGTCAGCCGGTCGTCGCGCAGCGGACGCACGGCACCGGCCAACTCGGCCACGGCTGCCGGGGGCGGGAGCACGGCGGCGAACAGTCTCATGCCCCGAGGGTAGGCGCTGCCGCTCCCCGGCCGGGGGCCGGACCGGGCGGGACCGCCCCGGAACGGCAACCGGTGCCGGTGGCCGGGCCCTCGTGCCGCGCCGCCCTCCGGAGCCCCCGGGCCGGCCCCGGTGGTCGCGACCCGGCGGGACCGCCCCGGAGGGGTCAGGCCGCGGTGACCAGTTCCCGCGGGCGGGACGACGCGACGAAGGCCACCCCGCGGCGGTCGACCCGCAGGCGCAGGTTTCCGACGCGGGCCAGGACCACGGCGATCGCCAGGGACGCGACCAGCGAGATCGCACCGCCCGCCGCCATCCCGATCCGGGCCCCGTACGTGTCCGTGATCCAGCCCAGCAGCGGCGCGCCGAGCGGGGTGCCGCCGGTGAAGACCATCATGAACAGGGCCATGACCCGTCCCCGCATCTCGGGGTCGGTCGCCATCTGCACGCTGGAGTTGGCCGTGACGTTGACCGTCAGGCCGAAGACCCCGATGGGGACGAGCAGCGCGGCGAAAAGCCAGAGGCCGGGTGCGAAGGCCGTCACGACCAGCAGCCCCGCGAACAGCACGGCGGCGGCCACCAGCAGCCGCAGCCGGGAGTGTCCGCGCCGGGCCGCGAGCAGGGCGCCCGCGAGGGAGCCGGCGGCGATCAGGGTGTTGAACAGCCCGTACGTCCCCGCGTCCCCGTGGAAGACCTCGCTGACGAACGCCGACAGCCAGATGGGGAAGTTGAAGCCGAAGGTGCCGACGAAGCCGACCAGCACGATGGGCCAGACCAGCTCGGGCCGCCCGGCGACGTACTGGAGGCCCTCGCGCAGCTGGCCCTTGGCGCGGGGTCGCGGTGTGACCGGGTGCAGTTCGCCGGTGCGCATCATCAGCAGGCCGGCGATGGGCGCGGCGAAGGACAGTCCGTTCAGCAGGAAGGCCCAGCCGGAGCCGACGGCGGTGATCAGCACGCCGGCGATCGCGGGGCCGACCAGCCGCGCGGACTGGAAGTTGGCGGAGTTCAGGCTGACGGCGTTGGCCAGCTGGTCCGTGCCGACCATCTCAGGGACGAAGGTCTGCCGGGCCGGGTTGTCGACGACCGTGACGAGGCCGAGGAGGAAGGCGGCGAGGTAGACGTGCCAGACCTGTACGTGTCCCGCGAGGGTGAGCACGGCCAGCGCGATGCCGGTCAGGCCCATGGCGCTCTGGGTGACGATCAGCAGCGGCCGTTTGGGCAGCCGGTCGGCGAGTACGCCTCCGTAGAGGCCGAAGACCAGCATCGGCAGGAACTGCAGGGCGATGGTGACGCCCACCGCGGAGGCGGAGCCGGTCAGGGAGAGGACCAGCCAGTCCTGGGCGATGCGCTGCATCCAGGTGCCGGTGTTCGAGACGACCTGGCCGGTCGCGAAGAGCCGGTAGTTGCGGATCTTGAGCGAGCTGAACATGGAGTTCTTGCCCGCGGGTGCGCCGGCGGCGGTGGCCCCGGCGGCGGTAGAGGGGGTGGATATGTGGCCGGGTGCGGAGTCTGCTCCGGTTCCCGTACTCAAAAGCGTTCGCCTCCTGGCGTCGTTCCTACACGTGGGCGAGCTTCTCCAGGACGGGTGCGGCCTCGCGCAGCTTGGCCCACTCGTCCTCGGTCAGCTCGGCCGCGAGCCCGGCCAGGAAGGCGTTGCGCTTGCGGCGGCTCTCTTCGAGCATCGCCTCGGCCTGCTCGGTCTGGCGGACCACCTTCTGGCGGCGGTCGTCGGGGTGCGGCTCCAGCGTGACCAGTCCCTTGGCCTCCAGCAGCGCGACGATGCGTGTCATCGACGGCGGCTGGACGTGCTCGCGCCGGGCCAGCTCGCCAGGGGTGGCCTGGCCGCAGCGGGCGAGGGTGCCGAGGACCGACATCTCGGTCGGACTCAGCGACTCGTCGACGCGCTGGTGCTTCAGGCGCCGGCCCAGTCGCATGACGGCGGAGCGGAGATCGTTCACGGCGGCAGCGTCGTCGCCATGGGAGAGGTCATGCATGTCCTTAGAGTAACTCATTACTCTCGCTAAGGAAAACCGGTGGTTTCGCGTCACTCGTACGGGTGAGTCGGCGGCCGAAAGTGACACACGTCCACGCCCTGTGCCCCGACTCTTTCGGCATGGGGACACATGTGCTGAGCATGCGCATAGACGGGGAGCTCCTCGACCGGCTCCGGATCCACGCCGCAAAACGCGGAATGAGCGTCCAGGACTATGTGGTCCGGACGCTCATTCGCGACGACTTCGACGAGCGCTTCAAGGCGGCCGTCGACGAGACGGAGAAGTTCTACGGGCTCACCTGATCAGGGGCACCCGATCGGGTGGGGCCGGTCACGTGAGGCCGAGGGCGGGCATCGCGTAGTAGAAGACGAAGACCGCCGCCACGACGTACATGGCCACCGGGACCCCGCGGCCCCGGCCGGTCGCCAGCCGCAGCGCGCAGAAGCTCACGAAGCCGATGCCGATGCCGTTGGTGATCGAGTACGTGAAGGGCATCATCACCATGGCCAGGAAGGCCGGGACGGCGATGGTGAAGTCGCTCCAGTCGATGTCCCTGACCGAGCCCGCCAGGATCAGGAAGCCCACCGCCACCAGGGCGGGTGTCGCGGCCTGGGACGGGACCATGGTGGCGAGCGGCGTGAGGAACAGCGCCACGGCGAAGAGGCCGCCCGTCACGACGTTCGCCAGCCCGGTACGGGCGCCCTCGCCGACACCGGCCGTGGACTCCACGAAGCAGGTGGTCGCGGAGGACGAGGTCGCACCGCCCGAGGCGACGGCCAGGCCGTCGACCAGCAGGACCCGGTTGATGCCGGGGAAGTTGCCGTCCTTGTCGATCAGCTTGGCCTCGTCGCCGACACCGAGGATCGTGCCCATGGCGTCGAAGAAGCAGGACAGCAGCACGGTGAAGACGAACAGGACGCCCGTCAGGATGCCGACCTTCCCGAAGCCTCCGAACAGGCTGACCTGGCCGACCAGCCCGAAGTCGGGGGCGGCCACCGGATTGCCCGGCCAGGCGGGGACGGTCAGGCCCCAGGCCTGGGCCGGCAGCGACGTGAGCAGCTGGACGACGACCGCGACGACGGTCATGGCCACGATGGAGATCAGGATCGCGCCGGGCGTCTTGCGGATGATCAGCGCGAGGGTGAGCAGTACGCCGATGACGAAGATCAGGACGGGCCAGCCGTGCAGGTGGCCGTCGCTGCCGAGCTGGAGCGGGACCGTGGTGTGCGCCGCGTCCGGGATGCGGGAGACGAAGCCCGAGTCGACCAGGCCGATCAGCATGATGAACAGGCCGATGCCGATCGCGATGCCCTTGCGCAGCCCCACCGGGACGGCGTTCATCACGCGCTCGCGCAGACCGGTGGCGACGAGCAGCATCACCACGAAGCCGGCCAGGACCACCATGCCCATGGCGTCGGGCCAGCTCATCCGCGGGGCGAGCTGGAGGGCGACCACGGTGTTGACGCCGAGGCCGGCCGCCAGTGCGATGGGGACGTTGCCGATGACGCCCATGAGGAGGGTGGAGAACGCGGCCGTCAGGACGGTGGCGGTGACGAGCTGGCCGCCGTCGAGCTGGTTCCCGTACATGTCCTTCGCGCTGCCCAGGATGATCGGGTTCAGCACGATGATGTACGCCATCGCGAAGAAGGTCGCGAAGCCGCCGCGGACCTCGCGGGCGAGGGTCGAGCCGCGCTCGGAGATCTTGAAGTAGCGGTCCACTCCCGAGGAGCCGCGGGGCGAAGGCTCCGGGGCGGTGGGCGTGGGGGCGGGGGCCGGGCTGCTCATGCGGTCCTCATTGGGTGGTTCATACGAATAAAATGGGCCACGCCCACATCGTTTCAGTATGAACACATGAACGAAGGGCCGTCCATCTCCGCGCGTAGACCCCATGACGACCGGCCTAGACTCGACCCATGGCGAAATGGACTGCGAAGCACGAGGCGCCCGAGCCCCTGGAGGGCCCGGTCGTCGCCACCGTCACCGGCGGCACGATCATCTGGTTCGCCCTCTTCCTCGTCCAGCTCCCCTTCTACGGGTGGTTCTCCGACCGCGGCCAGTTGTGGTGGGTGTGGACCTGCGCCGCCGGCGGCGTCCTCGGCCTGATCGGCGTCTGGTACGTCCGCGGCCGCGAGGCCGCCCTCAAGCGCCACGCCGAGGCAGCCGAGGCCGCCGCCCGGACCGAGCGGGCCGAACGCCCCGGCCCGGACGGGAACCCGCAGGCCGGCTAGGGCGCCGCCCCCGCCCCCGGACGGCGGTGACGCGACCAGGGGACGATTCCGGTCATCCTGAAGTCGGATCTTCGGTCCGCTCGGCGCGTGCGGCGTTCGAAGGCCCTCTACCGTCGAGAGCATGACGCAGCGGGCGAGTATCGAATCCGAGGGGCCGGAGCCGGGCGGCCCGGCCGCCGGCACCGCCATCGACGCGGGGGCCGAGCTCGACCCGGTGCACCCGATGCGGCCACCCGCCCCCCGCTTCAAGCCGGGCGGGCTGACCGCCGCCGAAGTCGCCGAGCGCGTCGCGCGCGGCGAGGTCAACGACGTCCCCGTCCGCTCCTCGCGCTCCGTCACCGAGATCGTCCGGGCCAACGTCTTCACCCGCTTCAACGCGATCATCGGCGTGCTGTGGGTGGTCATGCTGTGCGTCGCGCCCATCCAGGACAGCCTCTTCGGCTTCGTGATCATCGCGAACACCGGCATCGGCATCATCCAGGAGCTGCGCGCCAAGAAGACCCTCGACGGCCTGGCCCTCATCGGCGAGGCCAAGCCCAGCGTCCGCCGCGACGGCCGGACCGCCGAGATCTCCACCTCCGAGATCGTCCTCGGCGACGTCATCGAGCTCGGCCCCGGCGACAAGGTCGTCGTCGACGGCGCGGTCGGCGAGGCCGACGGCATGGAGATCGACGAGTCCCTGCTCACCGGCGAGGCCGACCCCGTCCTGAAGAAGCCCGGCGACCCGGTCATGTCCGGCTCCTTCGTGGTCGCCGGCAGCGGCTCCTTCACCGCCACCAAGGTCGGCCGCGAGGCCTACGCCGCCCAGTTGGCCGAAGAGGCCTCCCGTTTCACGCTCGTCCACTCCGAGCTGCGCTCCGGCATCTCCACCATCCTCAAGTACGTCACCTGGATGATGGTCCCGACCTCGATCGGCCTGATCATCAGCCAGCTGATCGTCAAGGACAACGACCTCAAGGACGCCATCGCCCGCACCGTCGGCGGCATCGTCCCGATGATCCCCGAGGGGCTGGTCCTCCTCACCTCCGTGGCCTTCGCGATCGGCGTCATCCGGCTCGCCCGCAAGCAGTGCCTGGTCCAGGAGCTCCCCGCCATCGAGGGGCTCGCCCGCGTCGACGTCGTCTGCCTCGACAAGACCGGCACCCTCACCGAGGGCGGCATGGACGTCACCGAGCTGCGGCCGCTCGGCGGCGCCGACCCGGCGTACGTCAAGAAGGTGCTCGGCGCGCTCGGCGAGTCCGACCCGCGCCCCAACGCCAGCCTCCAGGCCGTCATCGACGCCTACCCCGACAGCGCCGAGTGGCGCTGCACCGAGTCCCTGCCCTTCTCGTCCGCCCGCAAGTACAGCGGCGCCAGCTTCAGCGAGGGCGACGGCGAGAACAACACCTGGCTGCTCGGCGCCCCCGACGTCCTCCTCCCGGCCGGCGATCCCGCCCTCGGCGAGGTCGACGGGCTCAACGAGCAGGGCCTGCGGGTGCTGCTGCTGGCCCGTTCCGCCCGGGAGCTGGACGACGCGGCCGTCGCCGCCGACGTACGGCCCACCGCCCTGATCGTCCTGGAGCAGCGGCTGCGCCCCGACGCCGCCGACACCCTGCGCTACTTCGACCGGCAGGACGTCAGCGCGAAGGTGATCTCAGGTGACAACGCGGTCTCCGTCGGCGCGGTCGCCGGAAAGCTGGGGCTCCAGGGCGCCGGCACCGCGGTCGACGCCCGCAGGCTCCCGACCGAGCGGGCCGAGATGGCGCGGGTCCTCGGCGAGAACGCCGTCTTCGGGCGGGTCTCCCCGCAGCAGAAGCGGGACATGGTCGCGGCCCTCCAGTCCGAGGGCCACACGGTCGCCATGACCGGCGACGGGGTCAACGACGTCCTCGCGCTGAAGGACGCCGACATCGGCGTCGCCATGGGGTCGGGCTCGGAGGCCACCCGCGCGGTCGCGCAGATCGTGCTCCTCAACAACAGCTTCTCCACCCTGCCCTCGGTCGTCGCCGAGGGGCGGCGGGTGATCGGCAACATCACCCGGGTGGCCACCCTCTTCCTCACGAAGACGGTCTACTCGGTGCTGCTGGCCGTCCTGGTGGTCTGCTCGCAGGTCGAGTACCCCTTCCTGCCCCGCCACCTGACCCTGCTGTCCACGCTCACGATCGGCATCCCGGCCTTCTTCCTGGCCCTCGCCCCGAACAGGGAGCGGGCCAGGCCGCACTTCGTCAAACGCGTGATGCGCTACGCGATCCCCGGCGGGGTCATCGCGGCGACCGCCACCTTCGTGACGTACGTGATCGCCCGCCACCACTACACCGGCCCGGACGCCCTCAAGGCCGAGACCAGCGCGGCGACGCTCGCGCTGTTCCTGACCTCCATGTGGGTCCTGGCGATCATCGCCCGGCCCTACACGTGGTGGCGCGTGGGCCTGGTCGGGGCGATGGGCGGGGCGTTCCTGATCGTCCTCGTCGTGCCGTGGCTCCAGGACTTCTTCCAGCTCAAGCTGGAGGGCGCCGCGATGCCGTGGACGGCGGTGGCCGTCGCGGCCGGCGCGTCGGCCCTGATCGAGTTCACCTTCCGGTGGGTCGACAGGAAGGTCCCCGCCTGAGGGCTGTCCCGCAGACCCCCAGCGCCGCAGCGCCGCAGCGCCGCAGTCCCGCGTCAGTCGAACCAGCGGTCGCGGGCCAGTTCCGCCGTGCGGGAGGCGTCCTCCAGGAGGGCCGCCACCTCGAAGCGGCGGGGCCACTGGCCGGCCGCCCAGGCCAGGCCCGCCGCCACGCCCTCCAGGGTGGCGGCGTGCACGGCGCCGTCGGGGGTGCGGCGCCAGTCCAGCTCGGTGCCGCCCGCGATCAGCTCCTCGTGCTCCAGGTACACCGCGGGCGTGGCCGGGCCCAGCAGGACCCGCACCGACTCCGGGACCTCGTGCTCCTCGCCGGGCGTGCTCACCTCCGCCGGAACCGTCAGCGACAGCCGGCGGACCTGGAGCAGCTCCGCGAGGTCCGCCGCCCGGGACGGCGCGACCGGCAGCAGCGGCAGGCCCGCCGTCAGCGGCAGCAGGTCCGGTGCGTCGGCGATGACCGCGTCGGCCGCGTCCACCACCCGCACCTCGCCGTCCACCACCGCGCGCAGCTCGTCCGGCAGGGTGACCTGCTCGGGGTCGAGGTCCGCCAGCGCCCCGTACAGGCCGTGCAGCTGCCGGTCGGTGACCTCCCGGTCCGGATCGGCCAGCCGGCCCAGCAGCTCGGCCGCGCCCCCGGGCTCCTCGAGCAGGGCGGCCACGGTGGTCCGTACGCCCAGGGCCCGCAGCACCTGCTCGTCCTCGAAGCCGGTGGCGTCCGCCGAGGTGTAGAGCCCCGCCAGCAGCGGGTCGCCGCCCGCCGCGCGCAGACCCGCCGGGCGGCGGCCGTCGAGGACCGGGTGGTCGCGCAGCCACCAGGCGGTGTACGGGCGCACCGACCGGGTGGTGCCGTCCGGGAGCAGGACCCGTACCGGCTGGGTCAGCGCGTCGCGCAGCGGCGGCTGCGCGAGCATGGCCAGGGCCTGCGGCCAGCAGTCGTCGTCGACCAGGTCGAGGTCGCGCACCGCGACGAGCTCGGTCGCCACCGGCGGCACCGGGGTGTCGGGGAGCTGGTCGAGCAGGTCCTCGCACCACACGTCGACCGCGTCCAGCAGGCCCGCGTCGTCGGGCTCGGCGAAGTCCCCTTCGCGGGGCTCCAGTTCGTCCGGGTCCAGGACCACGTCGGTGGCGCGCACCAGCTGGAAGGCGGCCAGCACCCCGCAGGCGGTGAGCGGGTCGGGGCCCCAGCGGTCCACCAGCTCGGCGTCCACGTAGGGGATCTCGTCCTCGCGGACCACCGAGGCCAGCGGCGAGCCGGGCAGCAGCAGTTCGCCCGCCGGGGTCGGCTCGCCGTCCTCGTCCGGGAGGGCCAGCGCGCCCAGCCAGGGCTCGTCCCCCGGGGCCAGATCGGCGTCGCGCACCAGGCCCAGGACCACCTCGGCCAGCTCGTCGGCGTCCAGGGCGTCCGCGTCCTCGTCCCAGACGTCCCCGGCGTCCAGGGAGGCGGCGACGGCCGCCCGTACCTGCGGGGTCGTCAGGATCGCCCGGGGGGTGGCCGGGAGGGCGCCGAGCTTCTCCAGCAGCGGGTGCGCCGCGTCGGGGTGGGCGACCTTCAGTCCCAGCCGGGCCAGGTTGGCCGGGGTGTCCGAGGAGGGCAGCAGGATGTGCCGGGGCCCGATGGCGGTGCGGCCGTCGGCCAGCGGCACGGGCAGCCCGGACAGCCGGTCGGGGTCCACCCCGGCGAGGCTGTCGTAGAGCCGGTGCCACCAGTCCGGGGTGCGCTCGATGCCGGCGATCCGCTCGATGGCGTCGCCGAGCGGGAGCCGGCCGACGCCCAGGGTGCGCAGCTCGGCGCGGCGCTCCAGGCCGGCCGGGAGCAGGGTCGGCAGGACCTCGGCGAGGACCCGCACGGTGTCGGCGCCCGCGCCCTCGACGACCTCGGCCTCGAAGGGGCGCAGGGCGGCCCGCTCCTCGCCGCGGTCGCCGGAGCCGTCCTCGCGCTCGGGCGGCGCGGCGGGGGCGAGGAAGGCCGTACGGGGAAGGCGGCGCAGCACGGCGGCGCGCAGGGAGCCGTCGAGCTCGCCCTTGCCGAGCGGTCCGGGTACGAGGTCCACCAGGGCGGTGGTCACCGGGTCCCAGGCGCCGAGGAGTTCGGCGTACGCGTCGGCCGCGCGCTCCACCAGGAAGTCGGTCAGCGGCCCGGGCGCGGGGTGCCGGCGGGTGGTGTCCAGCGGCAGGGTCGCGATGAGCAGGGCGGGGATGCCCAGGGGCTCGTCGGTGGGGGTCGGGGCGTGCACCACGGGCGCCGTCGCGGGGCGCAGCGGGGCGCCGTCGGCGTCGACGGGCACGGACCAGGACACCGCCCAGGTGGGCCGCAGCCGCTCCTCCACCGGGCGGTCGGCGAGCAGGGCGCGTTCGAGGGGGCCGCCGTGGCGGACGGTGCGCCAGCGGCTGGTCCCCGCCGCGGAGTCCTCGATGACCGTGTACGGGCCCTCGTCGCGGCGCACGAGCGTGCGGGCGCCGCCGCCCGGTGTCTCGATGACGACCTCGCGCAGCCCGGGGAGGGTGAGCAGCAGGGCGTCGTCGACGGAGGCGAGGAGCCGCTCGACGAGGTCCTCGGCGGCGGCGTCGCGCAGCGGGAGGACCACGACGGTGTCGTAGCCGTCGGGCGCGGTGCCCTCGGCGGGCAGCGGGAGGCGCAGCAGCGGCACGTGCCCGTCGCGGCGGCGCAGTTCGTCGCCGAGGCCGGGGCTGCCGACGGCGGCGTCCCGGGCCAGCTCGCGCGCCTCGGCCAGGGACCAGCGGACGCCGCCGTGCCGGCCGAGGACCGCGGGCTCGTCGCAGACCGCGAGGACGGCCGCGAAGCCGACGCCGAACCGGCCGACCGTGTCACCCGATCCGGTGGACTCCCGCTTGGCGGAGGCGCGCAGGGTGCTCAGCGACTCCACGCCCGTGGCGTCCAGCGGGGCGCCGGTGTTGGCGACGGCCAGCACCCGGTGGCCGTCCTCGCCCGGGTGCAGGGTCAGCCGGAGCCGGCCGGGCACCTGGGCGCGGGCCGCGGCGTCGGCGGCGTTCTGCGCCAGCTCGACGACGAGCCGGTCGCGGTAGCCGCCGAGCGCCAGGTCCTCCTCGGCGTTGGCGTCCTCGCGGAACCGGGCGGGGCCCGCGCCCCAGGCGTCGAGCACGCCGCGCCGCAGCCGGGCCGTGCCGAAGGGGTCCACGCCGTTCCGGGCCGCCGTCACTCGCACGTTCACGCCGCTGCCTCCAAGCCGTACTGCATTCGGGAATGCCGAGCCCTGAAGGTATCGCGTACGGGATCAGTCCCTGCCCGTGAGGTGGGCGAACACCACGACGTCGGCGTCCCGGTGGCGGTCCGCGGTGAGGCCGCCGCCGCAGGTGATCAGGCGGAGTCCGGCCGCGCCGCGGGTGTCGGGGGCGGGCCCGGCGAAGGTCCCGCGGCGGGAAGCCGCAGGTCGCGGGCCGCCCGCGGTACTTCCCTTTGCGGAGTGTTTGCCCCGATTTTTGGGACCGAGGTCCCGGCGGGCAGGGCCCGGGGGAACGCCGGAGCCCCCGGCGACACGACGTCGCCGGGGGCTCCTGGAGCGGTACGGCCGCGGCCGCGGCCAGAGGGCTACAGCTTCTCGATCACGTAGTCGACGCACGCGGTCAGCGCCTGCACGTCCGCCGGGTCGATCGCGGGGAACATCGCGACACGCAGCTGGTTGCGGCCGAGCTTGCGGTACGGTTCGGTGTCCACCACGCCGTTGGCGCGCAGCACCTTGGCGACGGCCGCTGCGTCGATGTCGTCCGAGAAGTCGATCGTGCCGATGACCGCGGAGCGCTTGTCGGCGTCCACGACGAACGGGCTCGCGTACTTCGAGGCCTCGGCCCAGCCGTACAGGTGGCGCGCGCTGGCCGCGGTGCGGCCGGTCGCGAACTCCAGGCCGCCCTGGCCGTTCAGCCACTCCAGCTGCTCGTTCAGCAGGAACAGCGTGGACAGCGCCGGGGTGTTGTACGTCTGGTTCTTCAGGGAGTTGTCGATCGCCGTCGGCAGCGAGAAGAACTCCGGGATGTGCCGGCCCGACGCGTGCACGCGGGCCGCGCGCTCCAGGGCCGCGGGGGAGAACGCCGCCAGCCACAGGCCGCCGTCCGAGGCGAAGGACTTCTGCGGGGCGAAGTAGTAGACGTCCGCCTCGGTGATGTCCACCGGCAGACCGCCGGCGCCCGAGGTCGCGTCCACCAGGACGAGCGACCCCGCGTCGGCGCCCGCGACGCGCTTGACCGGCGCCGCGACGCCCGTCGAGGTCTCGTTGTGCGTGTACGCGTACACGTCCACGCCCGCCTCGGCCACCGGGTCGGGGTGCGTCCCCGGCTCGGAGGCGATCACGGACGGCTCGTCCAGCCACGGCGCGAGCTTCGCGGCCTTGGCGAACTTGGAGGAGAACTCACCGAAGGTGAGGTGCTGCGACTTCCGCTCGATGAGCCCGGCGGTCGCGATGTCCCAGAAGGCGGTGGAGCCGCCGTTGCCCAGGATCACCTCGTACCCCTCGGGAAGGGAGAAGAGGTCCCGGACGCCCTGGCGCACCGAGCCGACCAGGTTCTTGACCGGGGCCTGGCGGTGAGAGGTTCCGAGCAGGGAGGTACCGGTGGCGGCGAGGGCGTCCAGCGCCTCGGTCCGCACCTTGGAGGGGCCCGCGCCGAAGCGTCCGTCGGCGGGCTTGATGTCAGCGGGAATCTGGATCTCGGCCACGATCGGAGCGTATCGGGTCCCGGTCCGCGCGTCGGAGCCGCGTCCACCCGGTGAGACGCGCCGAGACGGTGGCAGGGTGGACACCGTGACGTCTCCCGGGGAACTCGAGCGGACTTTGCGGGCGAACCTGCGCGGGGAGGTCGACTTCGGCGCGGCCGCCCGCGCCCTGGTGACCATGGACGCCTCCAACTACCGCCGCGTCCCGCTCGGCGTGGCGTCCCCCCGCGACGCCGAGGACGTGGCCGCCGCGCTGCGCGTGTGCGCCGACGCCGGCGTCCCGGTCGTCCCGCGCGGCGGCGGCACCTCGATCGCGGGCCAGGCCACCGGCACCGGCGTCGTCCTCGACCTGAACCGCCACATGGACGCCCTGGTGTCCGTGGACCCGGCGGCCCGCACCGCGGTGGTCCAGCCGGGACTCGCGCTCGACCGGCTGCGGGCCGCCGTGCGCCCGTACGGCCTGACCTTCGGGCCGGACCCCTCCACCCGCTCCCGCTGCACCCTCGGCGGCATGATCGGCAACAACGCGTGCGGGGCCCACTCGGTGGCCTGGGGAACCACCGCCGACAACGTCGCCGAGCTGGCGGTCACCACGTACGGGGGAGTCCCGCACCGCCTCGGCACCGGCTGGTCCGGCGCCCCGGCGGGGCTGCGCGAACTGGTCGCCGGGAACCTCGCCGTGCTCCGCACCGGGCTGTACGGCCCCTTCGGGGACTTCCCGCGGCGGATCTCCGGCTACGGCGGCATGGACGCCCTCCTCCCCGAGCGCGGCACGCAGCTCGCCCGGGCCTTCTGCGGGAGCGAGGGCACCCTCGGGGTGGTGACGGAGGCGGTGGTGCGCCTGGTGGAGCTGCCGCCCGCGCCCGTCCTGGCGGTCCTCGGGTACGCCGACGAGAGCGCGGCCGCCGAGGCCGCCGCGGGCCTGCTCCCGTACGGGCCGCTCACGGTGGAGGGCATGGCGCACGACCTCGTCGGGGGCTTCGCCGCGGGCCTGCCGCGGGGCGGGGCCTGGCTGTTCGCGGAGATGCCGGACGAGGGCGCGGCGCGGGTGCTGCTGCGGGGCGCCGACGCCGTGGACGCGCTGCTGGTGGCGGACCCGGCCGCGCAGCGGGCCCTGTGGCGGATCCGCGAGGACGCGGCGGGCACGGCCACCCGGCTGCCCTCGGGCGCGATGGCCTGGCCGGGCTGGGAGGACTGCGCGGTGCCGCCGGCCCGGCTGGGGGCGTACCTGCGGGACTTCCGCGCCCTGCTGGCGGCGCACGGCCTGCACGGATCGCCGTACGGGCACTTCGGTGAGGGCTGCGTGCACGTGCGGATCGACTTCGACCTGGTCACGCGGGAGGGCGTGGCCCGCTTCCGGACCTTCTCGCAGGAGCTGGCCGACCTGGTCGTCGCGCACGGCGGCTCCCTGTCGGGGGAGCACGGGGACGGCCAGGCGCGGGCGGAGCTGCTGCCGAGGATGTACGGGGCGGACGTCATCGCGCTCTTCGGCGCGTACAAGGACGTGTGGGACCCGGCGGGCGGCATGAACCCGGGGATGCTCGTGCGGCCGTCCCGGCTGGACGAGGACCTCCGCTTCGCGGTGCTGCCGGACACCGCCTTCGCGCGGGAGGTCGCCCGGTGCGTGGGCGTCGCGAAGTGCCGGTCCGCGGACCCCGGCGGGTCCGGCGTGATGTGCCCCTCGTACCGGGTCACGGGCGAGGAGCGCCACTCCACGCGCGGGCGGGCCCGGCTGCTGCACGAGATGCTGGCCGGGGAGATCGTGACCGACGGCTGGCGCTCGACGGAGGTCGCCGAGGCGCTGGACCTGTGCCTCGGCTGCAAGGGGTGCCTGAGCGACTGCCCGGTGGGTGTGGACATGGCCGCGTACAAGGCGGAGTTCCTGCACCGCCACTGGGCCGGCCGGGTCCGCCCGCTCGCCCACTACCTCCTGGGCGGCCTCCCGTACTGGCTCCGCCTGGTCGCCCGGCTGCGGCTGGCGGCCGTCGTCAACGCGGCGGCCCGCCGGCTCCCCCTCCCGGGCCTGACCCGCGCCCGCCCCCTCCCCCCGGTGTCCCGCGACCCCTTCACCCGCTGGTGGCGCACCCGCCGGGCCCCCGCCGCGACCGGCCCGGGGGGCGGCGGGCCCGCGGCCACCGCCACCCCCAGCGGGACCGTCACCCTGTGGCCCGACACCTTCACCGAGTACCTGGCCCCCGAGACCGGCCGCGCGGCCGTCCGCGTTCTGGAGGCGGCCGGGTTCGCCGTCACTGTGCCCCGGGGTCCGGTCTGCTGCGGCCTCACGTACGTCTCCACCGGCCGCCTCGACCGCGCCCGCGCGGTCCTGCGCCGCACCCTGGACGCCTTCGACGCCTCCGGCGGGGCCGTCGGCGCCCCCGTACTGGTCCTGGAACCCAGCTGCGCCGCGGCCCTGCGCACCGAACTCCCCGCCCTCCTCCCCGAGGACCCCCGCGCCCACCGCCTCGCCGCGGCCGTCCGCACCTTCGCCGAGACCCTGGAGGAGTTCGCCCCCCACTGGCAGCCGCCCCGCCTCGACCGGCCGGTGGCCGGCCAGGCCCACTGCCACCAGCACGCCGTCCTCGGCGACGCGGCCGACCGCCGGCTGCGCGGGCGCGCCGGCCTGGCCGGCGAGCTCAGCGGCGGCTGCTGCGGCCTGGCGGGGAACTTCGGCTTCGAGCCCGGTCACCACGACGTGTCGGTCGCCTGCGCCGAGGAGCAGCTGCTCCCGTCCCTGCGGGAGGCCCCGGAGGGAGCCGCGGTCCAGGCGGACGGCTTCTCCTGCCGGACGCAGATCGCGCAGCTCGGCGGGGTCCGGGCCCGCCACCTGGCCGAACTGCTCGCCGAGGGACTCACCGGCACCGTTCAAGCACCCTGAGGTAAGGCAACACCGGCCGAGACACTCCTTACCGAACCCCTTAGTCTGGAGAGATGACCGCCCCCTCCCCGCGCCCGCCGACGACCCCGTCCCCCTCCCCGTCCGCCAGCGGCCCCGGCGCCGGCCCGGGCCCCGGACCCGCCGGCGCCCCCGTCGTTCCCCCGCGGGGCGCCACGGCCGCGACGCGCTTCGGCCCGGTCGCCCTGGTGGTCTCGGCAGGCGTCTCGGTGCAGTTCGGCGCCGCGCTCGCGGTCACGATCATGCCGAGGGCCGGGGCGGCGGGCGTGGTCACCCTGCGCCTGGCGGCGGCCGCGCTCGTCCTGCTGCTGCTGTGCCGACCCGCAGTGCGCGGTCACTCCCGCGCCGACTGGGGCACGGTGCTCGCCTTCGGCGTCACCATGGCCGGGATGAACGGCCTCTTCTACCAGGCCGTGGACCGCATTCCGCTGGGCCCGGCCGTCACCCTGGAGGTCCTCGGCCCGCTCGCCCTCTCGGTGGTCGTCTCCCGGCGCCTGGTCAACGTGCTGTGGGCCGGCCTCGCCCTCGCCGGCGTGGTCCTGCTCTCCGGGCACGGCGGGGGCGGGCTCGGTTTCGGCTCCCTCGACCCGGCGGGCGCCGCCTTCGCGCTCGGGGCGGGCGTGATGTGGGCGGCGTACATCGTCTTCAGCGCGCGCACCGGCCGCCGCTTCCCGCAGGCGGACGGCCTGGCCCTCGCGATGGCCGTGGCCGCGGTGCTGTCGCTGCCGCTGGGCATCGCCGAGGCCGGCTCCGACCTGCTGGTGCCGAGCACCCTGGCGCTGGGCCTCGGGGTGGCCGTGCTGTCCTCCGTACTGCCGTACACCCTGGAACTGCTGGCCCTGCGCCGGCTGCCGTCCCCCACCTTCGCGATCCTGATGAGCCTGGAGCCGGCCATCGCCGCCACCGCGGGCTTCCTCGTGCTGAGCCAGGCCCTGTCCGTGCTGGACGCCCTGGCCATCGCCCTGGTGATCGCGGCCAGCATGGGCGCGGTCCGCTCCCAGACCCGCCGGCAGCCCGACTGACGCACGCGCCCGTCCGCCCGTCCGCCCCGCCGGTCACCGGCCGGCGGGGCGGACGGGCGCGCCGACTCAGCCGAGCGGCAGGTCGAGGTAGGACGGCGTCGCCTCCGGGGAGGTGAAGGACAGCGTCGCGCGGGGCAGGTTGGCGTCCGCGTAGAAGGGGTCGCGGGCGTCGATGACCAGCATCAGCCGGTGGCCGGCCGGGACGTCGTACGCGGTGGCCTGGAGGTCGATGTCCGCGCTGATCAGGCTGTCGGGCGCCGAGTCGAGATCGGTGTACGGGGCGTGCGTGACGAGGTGCGCCGTGCCGTCGGGCGCCGTGTCGAGGAGGTACGCCACGAAGGCGGAGCCCGGGTTCGCCGCCCGGTAGGTGACGCGCAGCCTCGGCGTGCCGCGCAGCCGGGTGGTGTGGTCCGCCGGGGCCGCGGCCCACACCGCGGCGACGGCGCGGTCGATGTCGCCGGTCGGATAGGCCTTCGGGCGCCCGGCGATCTCCGCGTAGCCCCCGGTGACGACCGCGTCGGCGACGGTGGCCGGGGTG
This sequence comes from Streptomyces sp. NPDC058674, assembly GCF_042716505.1. Classification (NCBI taxonomy): domain Bacteria; kingdom Bacillati; phylum Actinomycetota; class Actinomycetes; order Kitasatosporales; family Streptomycetaceae; genus Streptomyces; species Streptomyces sp. NPDC058674. The sequence continues at coordinate 56,743 of NZ_JBHXSC010000012.1, read as the reverse complement.
TCGACCCCGCACAGCACCCCCGCGGTCCAGCCGGCCTCCGGCTCCGGCGCGAGTTCCCCGCTGCCCGCCAGGTGCAGCCGGTGTACCCGCTCGGTGAAGGAGTGCCAGGTGGGACGCGGTTCGAGGGTCTTGTTCCACATCACCTCGCCGAGTACCTGGCCTTCGTCGGCGATGCCGTTGTCGAGGCCCTTGAGGTGGTGGTCGAACCAGCGGTGGGCGTCGGTCCAGATCCGGTTGGGCAGGCCGAGCATGCCCGTCATCTCCGGGCCGGAGTGGTCCCCGATGGAGAGGGCGATGCGCTTGGGCCCGGTCAGCTCGTTGAACATCTTGAGCGTCTGGTTGGCCGGGAAGAGGGTCTCGTGCCAGGCGTGCGCGAAGTAGACGGGCACCTGGCGCCGGTTGAGCTCCTTGATGTGGCTGAAGGGCGAGCGCGCCTCGGCCCACCGCAGGGTGCCCAGCACGTCACGGCCGGCGAGGACGTTGTCGAAGACGCTCTGCGTCTGCGGGCTCAGCCGCGCCTTCGACGCCGCGCCGAGCAGGGCCCGTACGGCCGCGAGGTGGCGGGTGGAGTTCTCGTAGAAGGCCTCCCCGAGGTCGCCCCACGTGCTGAGCGCGACCACGGCGTCCACACGGGTGTCGTGCGCGGCGACGAGCTGGCTGATGCCCGAGCCGTACGAGTCCCCGAGGAAGCCGATCTTCGTGACCGGCCCTGCGGAGCGCTCGACGAGGTGGTCCAGGGCGCGGCTGCCGTCCGCGACGTCGAGCGGGCCCGCCACGTCGACCCGGCCCTCGGATCCGGCGAAGCCGCGGGTGCTGTAGGCGAGCACGTCGTAGCCGCGGGCCGCGAAGAGGGTGGCCTGGACGGCGTACGCGAGCCAGCCCAGGTCGGTCCAGGGCGAGGGCATCACGACGACCGGCCGCGGCGCGGCGCCGGTGCGGCGCCACAGGGCGGCGTCGAGCATGTCCCCTTCGGCGCCGGCCACCTTGCCGCGGGAGAAGACGGCCACGGAGCGGACCTCATCGACCTCCGCCACGCGGGCGGGGGCGAGTCCGGTGGTGTCGCCGCTCTCCAGCGCCGTGACGAAGGCGCCGAGGGCGGTCGCGTCGAGTTCGGGGTAGAGGGAGCGCGGGGCGGCGGGGGCGGCGGGGCGGGGAGCAGGGGTAGGGGTCACGTCGGTTCATCCTCTTCGTCGAGTGCGTCGAGTGACATGAACGTGGTGGGTGGTGGGTCGTGCGCTCGCCCGGGCCCGGAGCGGAACGTCCAGTATCGACCGGACATGCAGGGACGTTCTGGGGGTTTGCGGCGTACGGCCTGAATCGCCCCCGCCCGCAGTCCGGCCGGCGGCCCCCCGGACCTGCGGGCGGCCGCACGGCACGCCAAGTCGCCTTTCCCGCGGCCGGGTTGGGTCCACTGGCGGGAAGGCGCCGTCGAGCGAGAAAATCATGCAAGCATGCTTGATTGTTTTGGTGGCGGCTGCCAGTCTTCCCCTCACGCCGAGAGGGGAGCGCACCGTGCCCGATCCGTCCGCCGCCGCCGTCTTCACCGATCTTGCCCAGGAGAGCCGCGAACTGGACTCCCTGGTGGGGGACGTGCCCGGTCCCGACTGGGCCCGCGGCACCCCCGCGCCCGGCTGGACCATCGCGCACCAGATCGCCCACCTGCACTGGACCGACCGGGCCGCGCTCCTCTCCCTCACCGACGCCGACGGCTTCGCGGCCATGGCCGAGGCGGCCCTGAAGGCCCCCGACACCTTCGTCGACGAGGGCGCGCAGGAGGGTGCGCGGTGGGCGCCCGCCGAGCTCCTGACCCGCTGGCGGGCCGGGCGCGCGGCTCTCGGCGAAGCCCTGGCCGCCGCGTCCCCCGACACCCGCTTCCCCTGGTACGGGCCGCCGATGAAGGCCGCCTCGATGGCGAGCGCCCGGCTGATGGAGACCTGGGCGCACGGCCAGGACGTGGCCGACGCCCTCGGCGTGCACCGCACCCCGACCGCCCGGCTGCGGCACGTGGCCAGGATCGGCGTCCGGGCCCGCGACTACGCCCACGCGGTCCGCGGACTGCCCGCGCCCTCCGAGGAGTTCCGGCTGGAGCTGACCGCCCCCGGCGGCGCGGGGGAGTGGGCGTACGGCCCCGCCGACGCCCCGCAGCGGATCACCGGACCGGCCCTGGACTTCTGCCTCCTGGTGACCCGACGCGCCCACCGCGCCGACCTGGCCCTGACCGCCACCGGCCCCGACGCGGACCGCTGGCTCGACATCGCCCAGGCCTTCGCGGGCCCGCCGGGCGCCGGCCGCACGCCGCGGACCTCCCGGTGACGCGCCGGCCGCTGCGCATCGGCAACGCCTCCGGCTTCTACGGGGACCGCGCCGACGCCCCGCGCGAGATGCTGACCGGCGGCCCGCTGGACGTGCTGACCGGGGACTACCTCGCCGAGCTGACGATGCTCATCCTCGGCCGCGACCGCCTGAAGGACCCGGACCTCGGCTACGCCAGGACCTTCCTGCGCCAACTCGAGGACGTGCTCGGGCTCGCGCGGGAGCGGGGCGTGCGCATCGTCGCGAACGCCGGCGGCCTGAACCCCGCCGGACTCGCCGCCGCCGTGCGGACGCTCGCGGCCGAGACGGGCGTACCGGTCTGCGTCGCGCACGTCGAGGGCGACGACCTGATGCCGTACGAGGAGGGGGCGCTCACGGCCAACGCCTACCTGGGCGGCGCCGGGATCGCGGCCTGCCTGCGCGCCGGGGCCGACGTGGTCGTCACGGGCCGGGTCACGGACGCGGCCCTGGTCAGCGGGGCGGCGGCCTGGTGGTTCGACTGGGCGCCGGACGCCTACGACCGGCTGGCGGGAGCGGTGGTCGCCGGCCACGTCCTGGAGTGCGGCACCCAGGCCACCGGCGGCAACTACGCGTTCTTCGGGCGGCACGACGTCCGCCGTCCCGGCTTCCCGCTGGCGGAGGTGGCCGAGGACGGCTCCGCGGTGATCACCAAACACCCGGGCACGGGCGGGGCCGTCACCACCGGCACGGTCACCGCCCAGCTCCTCTACGAGACCCAGGGCATCCGCTACCTGGGCCCCGACGTCACCGCCCGGCTGGACACGGTCCGGCTCTCCGGGGACGGCCCCGACCGGGTCCGGGTCTCGGGCGTGCGCGGCGAGGCACCGCCCGACACCCTCAAGGTGGGCGTCACCCGCATCGGCGGCTGGCGCAACGAGGTGGTCTTCGTCCTGACCGGCCTCGACATCGAGGCGAAGGCCGCCCTGGTCCGGTCCCAACTCGCCGAGGCCCTGAGCGAGGTGGCGTCGGCGCGGTGGACCCTGTCCCGCACGGACCACGAGGACGCCGGGACGCAGGAGACGGCGAGCGCCCTGCTGCGCCTGGTGGTCCGCGACCCCTCACCGGACCGGGTCGGCCGCGCCCTGACCTCGGCGGCGATCGAACTGGCCCTCGCCAGCTACCCCGGCTTCCACGTGACGGCCCCGCCGGGCCCCGCCCAGCCGTACGGGGTCTTCACCTCCGCCCTGGTCCCCGCGGCCGCGGTCCCCCACACGGCGGTCCTCCCGGACGGCACCCGCCACCCCGTCCCCCCACCGGCACCCGCCGCCGCACCCCCACCGGCGGCGCCCACCGCCACCCGACCCGCACCCGCCGCCGCACCCCCGGTCCCGCCAGTCCCGCCGGCGTTCGAAGCACGGGGGCCGGGGGGCGGAGCCCCCGAAGGTGACCGGGGCCGACCCACCGCCCGCGCCCCCCTGGGCGCACTGGCCGGGGCCCGCAGCGGCGACAAGGGCGGCGACGCCAACGTCGGCGTGTGGGTCGAATCGGCCCCCGCCTGGGAGTGGCTGCACCGCACCCTGACCGTCGACGCCTTCCGTGCGCTGCTCCCGGAGACCCGGGACCTGCCCGTCGCCCGCCACGAACTCCCGCACCTGCGCGCCCTGAACTTCACCGTCACCGGAATCCTCGGCGACGGCGTCGCCTCCGGCCACCGCTTCGACCCCCAGGCCAAAGCCCTCGGCGAATGGCTCCGCGCCCGCCACCTCGACATCCCGACCCACCTGCTCCCGCCGACCGAAACCGAAGCCCCCGCCCGGGGCACCCACGACCCGGAGGTCGGACCATGACCCGCCTCGGCACCACCGTCGACCCCCGCGCCCCCGAGCACGCGCAGGCCCGTACCGCCGCCCTCGAACGCCTCGCCGCCCTCGACGCCGAGCACGCCAAGGCCCTGCGGGGCGGCGGCGAGAAGTACACCGCCCGGCACAAGGAGCGCGGCAAGCTCCTCGCCCGCGAGCGCATCGAGCTGCTCCTCGACCCGGACACGCCCTTCCTGGAGCTGTCCCCGCTCGCGGCCTGGGGCAGCGACTACCCCGTCGGCGCCTCCATGGTCACCGGCATCGGCACCGTCGAGGGCGTCGAATGCCTGGTCACCGCCAACGATCCCACGGTCCGTGGCGGGGCCAGCAACCCGTGGACCCTGAAGAAGGCCCTGCGCGCCAACGAGATCGCCCGGCAGAACCGCCTGCCCTGCATCAGCCTCGTCGAGTCCGGCGGCGCCGACCTCCCCTCCCAGAAGGAGATCTTCATCCCGGGCGGGGCCGTCTTCCGCGACATCACCCGGCTCTCCGCCGACGGCATCCCGACCGTCGCCGTCGTCTTCGGCAACTCCACCGCCGGAGGCGCGTACATCCCCGGCATGTCCGACCACACCGTCATGATCAAGGACCGCTCCAAGGTCTTCCTCGGCGGTCCGCCGCTGGTCAAGATGGCCACCGGCGAGGAGAGCGACGACGAATCCCTCGGCGGCGCCGACATGCACGCCCGCACCTCCGGCCTCGCCGACCACTACGCCCTCGACGAGCACGACGCCATCCGCCAGGCCCGCCGCATCGTCGCCCGCCTCAACCACCGCAAGCCGCACGCGGACCCGCCGAAGGCACAGGACCCGCTGTACGACCCCGAAGAGCTCCTCGGGATCGTCCCGCCCGACCTCAAAACCCCCTTCGACCCGCGCGAGGTCATCGCCCGCATCGTCGACGCCTCCGACTTCGACGAGTTCAAGCCCCTCTACGGCACCAGCCTGGTCACCGGCTGGGCCACCCTCCACGGCTACCCGGTCGGCATCCTCGCCAACGCCCAGGGCGTGCTGTTCAGCGCCGAGTCCCAGAAGGCCGCCCAGTTCATCCAGCTCGCGAACCAGCGCGACATCCCGCTCCTGTTCCTGCACAACACCACCGGCTACATGGTGGGCAGGGAGTACGAGCAGGGCGGCATCGTCAAACACGGCTCGATGATGATCAACGCGGTCTCCAACTCCCGCGTCCCGCACCTCTCCGTCCTCATCGGGGCCAGCTACGGCGCCGGGCACTACGGCATGTGCGGACGTGCCTACGAGCCCCGCTTCCTCTTCGCCTGGCCCAGCGCCAAATCCGCCGTCATGGGGGCCCAGCAACTCGCCGGCGTGCTGTCCATCGTGTCCCGGCAGTCCGCGGCGGCCAAGGGGCAGCCCTACGACGAGGAGGCCGACGCCGGGATGCGCGCCTTCGTCGAGGCGCAGATCGAGTCCGAATCGCTGCCGATGTTCCTGTCCGGGCGGCTGTACGACGACGGGGTCATCGACCCGCGCGACACCCGCACCATCCTCGGCCTGTGCCTGTCGGCCGTCCACAACGCCCCCGTCGAGGGCGCCCGCGGCGGCTTCGGCATCTTCCGGATGTGAGCGCCCACATGACCGACAAGACCCTGCACTCGCTCCTCGTCGCCAACCGCGGCGAGATCGCCGTACGCGTCATGCGCACCGCACGCGCCCTCGGCCTCGCCACCGTCGCCGTCCACTCCGACCCCGACGAGCACGCCCTGCACGTACGCGAGGCAGACGCGGCCGTCCGCCTGCCCGGCTCCGCCCCCGCCGACACCTACCTGCGCGGCGACCTCGTCATCAAGGCAGCGCTGGCCGCCGGGGCCGACGCCGTCCACCCCGGCTACGGCTTCCTCTCCGAAAGCGCCGCCTTCGCCCGGGAGGTCGAGGACGCCGGCCTCACCTGGATCGGCCCGCCCCCCGCCGCCATCGAGGCCATGGCCTCCAAGACCCGGGCCAAGGAGCTGATGCGCGCCGCGGGGGTCCCGCTCCTCGACCCCGTGGACCCGGCCGCGGCCACCCCCGCCGACCTCCCCCTCCTGCTCAAGGCCGCCGCCGGCGGCGGAGGCCGCGGCATGCGCGTGGTCCGCGACCTCGCCGGCCTCCCGGAAGCCCTCGACGGCGCCCGCGCCGAGGCCCTCTCCGCCTTCGGCGACGCGGAGGTCTTCGCCGAGCCCTACGTCGAGCGGGGCCGCCACGTCGAGGTACAGATCCTCGCCGACGCCCACGGCACCGTGTGGGCCCTGGGCACCCGCGACTGCTCCCTCCAGCGCCGCCACCAGAAGGTCATCGAGGAGGCTCCCGCACCCGGCCTCCCCGAGACCCTGCGCACCACCCTCCACGAGGCGGCCGTCGCCGCCGCCCGAGCCGTCTCCTACCAGGGCGCGGGCACCGTCGAATTCCTCGTCACCGCCGACGGGCGCCCCTACTTCCTGGAGATGAACACCCGCCTCCAGGTCGAACACCCCGTCACCGAGGCCGTCTTCGGCCTCGACCTCGTCGCCCTCCAACTGCGCGTCGCCGAGGGCGCGGCCCTGCCCCTGACCCCGCCCGAGCCCACCGGCCACGCCGTCGAGGCCCGCCTCTACGCGGAGGACCCCGCCCGGGACTGGCGCCCCCAGACCGGCGTCCTGCAGACCCTCGCCGTCTCCGGCGCGGTCCGCGTGGACACCGGCTTCACCGACGGCGACACCGTGTCCGTCCACTACGACCCCATGCTCGCCAAGGTCGTCGCCCACGCCCCCACCCGCGCCGAGGCCGTCCGCACCCTCGCCCACGCCCTGGCCACGGCCCGCATCCACGGCCTCACCACCAACCGCGAACTCCTCGTACGGTCCCTGGGGCACCCGGAGTTCACCACCGGGCAGCCCGACACCGGCTTCTACGACCGCCACCTCGCCGCCCTCACCGAAGGCGCCCCCGACGCGGCCCTGGCGGCCCTCGCCGCGGCCCTCGCCGGCTCCGCCCCGGCCCCGGGAGCCCCGCTCGCCCGCCGTCTCGGCGGCTGGCGCAACGTCCGCTCCCAGCCGCAGACCCGCCGCTATACCGCTGCCGGCGCCGAGTACGAGGTCCAGTACGCACCCGTGAACCACCCCGGCGTCCGCGTCCTGGCGGCCGAACCGGACCTCGTCACCCTCGAAGTCGAGGGCGTCCGCCGCCGGTTTCACGTGAAACACCATCCGAACACCGCCGAGGTCCACGTCGATTCCGCCCTCGGCGCCCACACCCTCACCCCCGTCCCCCGGTTCGCCGACCCCCAGGACCGCACCGAACCGGGCTCCCTGCTCGCCCCCATGCCGGGCACCGTCGTCCGCGTCGCCGAGGGCCTGGCCCCCGGCACCCCGGTCACCGCCGGGCAGCCCCTGCTCTGGCTGGAGGCGATGAAGATGGAACACCGCATCCTCGCGCCCGCCTCCGGCACGCTCACCGCGCTCCACGCCGCCACCGGCCAACAGGTCGAGTTCGGCGCCCTGCTCGCCGTAGTCCAGGAGGAACCGCACGCATGAGCTCCGTCATAGAGACCCCGGAACACAAGGCCCTGCGCGCGGCGGTCGCCGCCCTCGGCCGGAAGTACGGCCGCGAGTACCTCGCCCGCGTCGCCCGCGAGGGCGGCCACCCGGACGAGCTGTGGGCGGACGCCGCCGCGCTCGGCTACCTCGGGGTCAACCTCCCCGAGCAGTACGGCGGCGGAGGGGGCGGCATCGCCGAACTCTCCATCGTCCTGGAGGAACTGGGGGCGGCCGGCTGTCCGCTCCTGATGATGGTGGTCTCACCCGCCATCTGCGGCACGGTTATCTCCCGCTTCGGCACCGGGGACCAGAAGCAGGCATGGCTCCCCGGCCTCGCCGACGGCAGCCTCACCATGGCCTTCGGGATCACCGAGCCGGACGCCGGCTCCAACTCCCACCGCATCACCACCACGGCCCGCCGCGACGGCGACGCATGGGTCCTGACCGGTCGCAAGGTCTTCATCTCGGGCGTGGACATCGCCGACGCCACCCTCATCGTCGGCCGCACCGAGGACGCGAGGAGCGGCCGTCTCAAGCCCTGTCTGTTCATCGTCCCCCGGGAGACCCCCGGCTTCTCCCGCTCCCTCATCGAGATGGAGCTCCAGGCCGCCGAGAAGCAGTGGGAACTGACCCTGGACGAGGTCCGGCTGCCCGCCGACGCCCTCGTCGGCGACGAGGACGCGGGCCTGCTCCAGCTCTTCGCCGGACTCAACCCCGAACGCATCATGACCGCGGCGTTCGCGATCGGCATGGGCCGCCACGCCCTCGCGAAGGCCGTCGACTACGCCACGACCCGCCAGGTGTGGAAGGACCCCATCGGCGCCCACCAGGCCATCGCCCACCCGCTGGCGGCCGCCCACATCGAGCTGGAACTGGCCCGCCTGATGATGCAGAAGGCCGCGGCGCTGTACGACGCGGGCGACGACGCGGGGGCGGGCGAGGCGGCGAACATGGCCAAGTACGCCGCCGCCGAGGCCTGCGTCCGGGCGGTGGACCAGTCGGTCCACACCCTCGGCGGCAACGGCCTCACCCGCGAGTACGGTCTGGCCTCCCTCATCACCGCCTCGCGCGTGGCCCGGATCGCCCCGGTCAGCCGGGAGATGATCCTCAACTTCATCTCCCACCAGACCCTGGGCCTCCCCAAGTCCTACTGACCCCGCCCACCCCGACCCGTCCCGGCCCCCGCCTCATCCCACCCCACCCCAAGCCGGGCCCGGGAGCCGCCCCGCCTCCAAGCCCCGGGCACGGGTACCCGCACGGGACCTGTACGGCCCCGCCCCACCCCCTGCCTGGCCGCCCGGCACGGGTACCCGCGCCCGCACCACCCCCGCCAAGCCCCCGGCACGGGTACCCGCACGGGGGACGTTCCCCACCTGCCCACCCCCGCCGGAGGCGCCCCGCATACCCTCCCCGGAGGGGACCCCACCCGACCCCGCACCCCCTCCGGAGGAGACATGGCACCACTCGTGCACGCCGCCCAGGCGACCGGCGTCACCACCCTCACCCTCGACTCCCCGGCCAACCGCAACGCCCTCTCCGCCGCCCTCGTCGCAACGCTGCGCGCCGCGCTCGCCGAGGCCGCGGCGGATCCGGCGGTCCGGGCCGTCGTCCTCACCCACACCGGCACCACCTTCTGCTCCGGCGCCGACCTCACGTCCCCCTGCGACCCCGCCGACTTCGTCGCCCTGCTCCGGGAGGTCGCCGGGCTGCCCAAGCCCGTCCTCGCCCGCGTCACCGGCCACGTCCGGGCCGGCGGCCTCGGCCTGCTCGGCGCCTGCGACATCGCCGCCGCCGGGCCGCGGTCCTCGTACGCCTTCACCGAGACCCACCTCGGCCTCGCTCCCGCGGTGATCTCCATGCCGCTGCTCCCGCGCCTCGACCCGCGCGCCGCGGCCCGCTACTTCCTCACCGCGGAGCGGTTCGACGCCGCCGAGGCCGCCCGCATCGGCCTCCTCACCCTGCACGCCGAGGACGTCGACCAGGCCCTCGCCCCCGTCCTCGACGGCCTCCGCAAAGCCTCCCCGCAGGCCCTGGCCGCCACCAAGGCGCTCACCGCCGCCGCCGTGCGCGAAGCCCTGGACCGCGACGGCGCCCGCCTCACGGAACTGTCCGCCGGGCTCTTCGCCTCCGCCGACGCCCGCGAGGGCATCACCGCCCGCTTCGAGCGCCGGGACCCCGCATGGGCGCTGTGACCGGCCCCAAGCAGGCGCGCAGCCGCGTCACCCGCCGCCACCTGCTGGAGGCGGCCGTGTCCTGCCTCGCCGAACAGGGCTGGGCGGGCTCGACCGTCTCCGTCGTCGCCGAACGGGCCGGCGTGTCCCGCGGCGCGGCCCAGTACCACTTCCCCACCCGCGAGGACCTCTTCACGGCCGCCGTCGAGTACGTGGCCGAGGAACGGTCCACGGCGCTGCGGGAGCTGTTCCACGCCCGCCCGGCCGCCCGCCCGGAGGTCGTGGCCGCCCTCGTGGACATGTACACCGGCATCCTCTTCCGGGCCGCCCTCCAACTGTGGGTGGCCGCCTCCAACGAGGAGCAGCTGCGCCCCCGGGTGTCGGAACTGGAGGCCCGAGTCGGCCGCGAGACCCACCGCATCGCCGTCGAGCTGCTGGGCGCGGACGAGTCCGTACCGGGCGTACGGGAGACCGTGCAGGGCCTCCTCGACATGGCCCGGGGCCTGGGCCTGGCCAATCTGCTGACCGACGACGCGGCCCGTCGCGACCGCGTGGTGGCCCAGTGGTCCCGGATCGTCGAGGCCACCTTGACCCGCCCCGCCTGACCCGCCACGCCCGACCCGACGCCCGCCCGACCCGGGACGCACGCGGGCGCCGCACCCCGGCAGGAGTGCGGCGCCCGTCGCCCGAGGCAGGCCGGCCCGGCCCTGGGGCCCGACCGGTCAGGCCCCAGGACCGGTCAGGCGGTCTCGGCCATCTCGCCGTACCCCTCGATCTCCCGGGGGTCCCGCGCGCCCGGCCCGGTGTAGCGGGCCGAGGGGCGGACCAGGCGGCCCGTGCGCTTCTGCTCCAGGATGTGCGCCGACCACCCCGCCGTGCGGGCACAGGTGAACATGGAGGTGAACATGTGCGCCGGGACCTCGGCGAAGTCGAGCATGATCGCCGCCCAGAACTCCACGTTCGTCGCGAGGACCCGGTCGGGGCGGCGCGCGTGCAGCTCCTCCAGCGCGGCCTTCTCCAGCGCCGCGGCCACCTCGTAGCGCGGGGCGTCCAGCTCCTTGGCGGTGCGGCGCAGGACGCGGGCCCGGGGGTCCTCGGCGCGGTAGACGCGGTGCCCGAAGCCCATCAGCCGCTCGCCCTTGTCGAGGGCCTTCTTCACGTACGCCACGGCGTCGCCGGTGCGCTCGATCTCCTCGATCATGCCGAGGACGCGGGACGGCGCACCGCCGTGCAGCGGCCCGGACATGGCGCCCACGGCGCCGGACAGGGCAGCGGCCACGTCCGCCCCCGTGGAGGCGATGACGCGCGCGGTGAACGTCGAGGCGTTCATCCCGTGCTCGGCGGCCGAGGTCCAGTAGGCGTCGACGGCCTTGACGTGGCGCGGGTCGGGCTCGCCCCGCCAGCGGATCATGAACCGCTCGACCACGGACTCGGCCTTGTCGATCTCCTTCTGCGGCACCATCGGCAGGCCCTGGCCGCGGGCGGACTGGGCGACGTACGAGAGCGCCATGACGGCCGCCCGCGCGAGGTCGTCGCGCGCGGTCCGCTCGTCGATGTCGAGGAGCGGTTTCAGACCCCACACGGGGGCGAGCATGGCGAGCGCGGACTGGACGTCGACGCGGATGTCCCCGGAGTGGACCGGGATGGGGAAGGGCTCGGCGGCGGGCAGGCCGGGGTTGAAGGCGCCGTCGACGAGCAGGCCCCACACGTTGCCGAAGGAGACGTGGCCGACGAGGTCCTCGATGTCGACACCGCGGTACCGGAGCGACCCGCCTTCCTTGTCCGGTTCGGCGATCTCGGTCTCGAACGCGACGACCCCTTCGAGCCCGGGTACGAAGTCGGACATCAGGCGGCTCCTCAAATAGTGCGAACACGCGCGGCTCCCGGCGTGATTCGCGGCCCGGCGCGGTCATCCCCGTTGATGCCCGGCACGGTCGATGGTCACCCGTGCGGGGGCTCTCGGACCGGCCCCAAGATTTTGTCCGTTCCCGGTGGACTGCGGAAGCGTGACATACGGCACACCCTCGTCGCGCGGTCTGCGGCAGGATGGCGGACGTGACCCCTCAGGACCTTGACCCCGCCGTCATGCGCAAGCAGTACCGCTCGGAGATCGTCGACGAGCGCAGCCTCGCCGAGGACCCGATGGGGCAGTTCGCCCGCTGGTTCCAGCAGGCCGCGGACGCGCACCTCTTCGAGCCGAACGCCATGGTCGTCTCGACGGCGACCCCCGGCGGCCGCCCCAGCTCGCGCACGGTGCTGCTGAAGCAGTTCGACGAGCGGGGCTTCGTCTTCTTCACCAACTACGCATCTCGCAAGGGCCGGGAACTGGCGGAGAACCCGCACGTCGCGCTGCTCTTCCCCTGGCACCCCATCGCCCGCCAGGTCGTCGTCACCGGCACCGCCGCCCGCATCGGCCGCGACGAGACGGCGGCGTACTTCCGCTCCCGCCCGCACGGATCGCAGCTGGGCGCCTGGGCGAGCGAGCAGTCGAGCGTGATCGGCTCCCGCGAGGAGCTGGACCGCCGCTACGCCGAGCTCGCCGCCCGCTACCCGGAGGGCGAGCAGGTCCCGGTCCCGCCCCAGTGGGGCGGCCTGAGGGTCACCCCGCACGAGGTGGAGTTCTGGCAGGGCCACGAGAACCGCCTGCACGACCGGTTGCGCTACGCCAGGGACGCCTCGGCCGCGGGGGAGTGGCGCGTCGAGCGCCTGTGCCCGTAGGGCCGGGGCGCGGGCCGGCGGGTCCCGCGTGCGGCGCGCCGGGAAAACAGGCGACCCGCGGGCTCGGGTTCCTCTCCTGCAGTGAGAGGAGCCGGCCGGACGTACCGGCGAGCCCGCGGGTCGGGTGACTGCTGTGGATTGGCGCCTGGCGACCGCCGGGCACCGCACTGGGTGCGTGCGACGACGGGCGCTTAGCCCGCAGTCACCTCACGCGTCCGGAGTTCGTACATTTCCGGGACCACCTCCTTTCAGTGTGCGACCACTGTAGGCAGGCCCCGGCCCGCCGTTCAATCGAATTACGGCGACGGATCGCCGTACGGGCACCCCCGGTCGAAACCGGAACATTCCGGGGTAATCGGGGGAACACCGTGTGTGCTCCGTCACGTTCCAGTTCAATGATCTGACGTGCCGCACACGCGAACACCTGCGGGGGGTGCCAGGTGAGTGCTTCCGGACGGGACGAGACCACCGACGACCTGCTCGCAGCGCTGCTGGACGGGATGGACGCGGCCCTGTGCGCCTTCGACTCCGACGGGGTGGTCACCCACTGGAACCGCGAGGCCGAGCGCATCCTGGGCTGGTCCGCCGCCGAGGCCGTGGGCCGCAAGGGCTTCGCCGGGTGGGCGGCCCGGGACGCCGACGCCCAGGACGTGCAGGACCGGCTGATGGGCGCCCAGGACGGGACCGGCCGACAGGTCCACGAGTTCGCGCTGCTGACCAAGGACGGCGGGCGCGTCCTCGTGCGCACCCAGTCCGCCGCGGTTCCCGGCGCGGACGGCGAACCCTCCGGGGTGTACTGCGCCTTCACCGAGGTGCACGCCCAGATCGACCTGGAGCGGTCCATCGCGCTGAGCGAGGCCCTGATGGAGGACGCCTCGTGGGGCGTGGTCCTCGTCGACGTCGACCTCCGGCCCGCCGTGGTCAACGCACACGCCGCGCGCGCCTTCGCCGCCGGCCCCGGCGCCCTCCTCGGGCGGCCGCTGGGGGAGCTGCTGGCCCAGGGCGTGGAGGAGCTGGAGGGCGCCCTCCAGCACGTGCTCGCCGAGGGGGCGCCGCCCGCGCCGGTGGAGCTGTGGGTGTCGGTGCACACGGCGGAGGGGCTGCGGCGGCGCTGCTGGCGGTGCGGATTCCTGCGCCTGGCCTCGCCGCTCGCGGAGGAGCCGGTGCCGCTCGGCGTGGGCTGGCTGTTCCAGGACGTCACCGAGGCCCGGCAGGCCCAGCTGGAGACCTCCCGGCTGCGGTTCCGGTCCCACCAGCTGTACCGCGCGGGGCGCGCCGCCGCCGAGTGCGAGGACCCGGCCGAGGCGGCCGCCCTGCGCCTGGACTTCGCCCTCGCGGGCTTCGCCGACCACGTGCTGCTGGACGTACTGGACCCCTCGGCCGGTCCTGGGGGGCCCCGGCTCGTACGGTCCGCCGCGTCGCCGCCGGCGCTGCCCGGACCGGGGTCGATCCCCGTGCGGTACGGGGCCGGGCACCCGGCACTGCAGGCCCTGGACCGGATCGGCTCGGTGCGGACGAGCGCCCCGCTCGGTGCGGCCGACGCCGCGTGGGCGCGGGCCCGCCAGTGGCCCGCGGACGCCGCCCACGCGCTGTGCGCGGTGCTGCGCAGCCGGGGGCGGACCCTGGGCACGCTGACCTTCCTGCGCGGGACCGCGCGCGAGGCCTTCGAGCGCCCGGACGCGGCCTACGCGGAGGAGGTCGCCGCCCGGGTCGCGGCCGATCTCGACCTGGCGGCGGCGGGTGGCGGCGGCCCGGTCGCGCCGGGGGCGGACTGAGGGCTCATCGCCGCCCGTCAGTGGCGGAAGAAGATCCGGTCCCCGTACTCCCGCATCACGCGGCCGTTCCACTCGTGGCCGCCGTCGACGTTGCCCGAGCGCAGCAGCGGGGGCTCGACCCCGCGGGCGGCGAGTTCGCCGGCCGCGGCCGCCATGACCGCCTGCATGATCGCGCTGGTCACGACGGTGGAGGCGGGGGCGAAGGGGGCGTCGATGCCGTCGAGGGTCAGCTCGGCGTCGCCGACGGCGATCTTGCTGTCGAGGACGACGTCGCAGTGGTCCTTCAGGAAGGTGCCGGAGACGTGGCGGGACCTGGTCTCCGTCGCGTACGCCACCGAGGTCACGCCGATCACCTTCAGGCCGATCGCGCGGGCGTTCATGGCCATCTCGACCGGAAGGGCGTTGCGCCCGGAGAGGGAGATGATCACGAGGACGTCGCCGTCGGACGCGGGGCTGCTGTCGAGGACGGCTCCGGCCAGGCCGCCGACGCGCTCCAGGGCGCTGCCCAGCGTCGCGGGCATGACGTCGATGCCGACGGTGCCGGGGACGGCGAGGAAGTTCATCAGGGCCAGTCCCCCGGCCCGGTAGACCACGTCCTGGGCGGGCAGCGAGGAGTGTCCGGCGCCGAAGGCGAAGAGCCGGTTGCCGGCGGCCACGGCGTCGGCGAGGAGGGAGCCGGCCTCGGCGATGTGCGAGCCCTCCTCGTCCCGGACCCGCTCCAGCAGGCCGATGGCGGCGTCGAAGAACTGACCGGCCAGCTTGCTCTCGCTCATACGCCGAGGGCCCTTCCGGAGGTGGGGTGGGGTGGGGTGCGTCGGTGTCCGCCGCTCACCGTGCGGTCTGGACCAAGGGCGTGTCAATACGAACGTCAATCCCGGGACGGACGGCCCCGGGGGGATGTCCCGGGTTGTCCGGGCGTGGGCTCCCGTGGATCACCCGGCGGCGGCGGGGGACCACCGGGAGGGGCGGGGAGGGCGGGGGCGCGGCGCCGGGTGGCCGCCCGCCGGCGGCCCGCCGGATGACCCGCGGGTGTCGCGGACATGTCCTGGAGCCGCCTCACCCCCGGTACGGGACGGTTGTGGGCCCGATGCGTCAGAATTGGGGGCAGGGCCAGCGCACGCAATCCGAGGGGCACGAATGTCCGGACTGATCGACACCACGGAGATGTATCTCCGCACCATCCTCGAGCTGGAAGAGGAAGGTGTGGTGCCCATGCGCGCCCGTATCGCCGAGCGGCTCGACCAGAGCGGCCCGACGGTGAGCCAGACGGTGGCGCGGATGGAGCGGGACGGCCTGGTGGCCGTCGCCAGCGACCGGCACCTGGAGCTGACGGACGAGGGGCGGCGGCTGGCGACGCGGGTGATGCGCAAGCACCGTCTCGCCGAGTGCCTGCTCGTCGACGTCATCGGCCTGGAGTGGGAGCACGTGCACGCCGAGGCGTGCCGTTGGGAGCACGTGATGAGCGAGGCGGTGGAGCGGCGGGTGCTGGAGCTGCTGCGCCACCCGACCGAGTCGCCGTACGGGAACCCGATCCCGGGGCTGGAGGAGCTGGGCGAGAAGGCCGAGGCGGACCCCTTCCTGGAGGAGGGGATGGTCAGCCTGTCCGAGCTCGACCCGGGCACCGAGGGCAAGACCGTGGTCGTGCGCCGGATCGGCGAGCCGATCCAGACGGACGCCCAGCTGATGTACACGCTGCGGCGGGCCGGCGTGCAGCCCGGCTCGGTGGTGAGCGTGACGGAGTCCCCGGGCGGGGTGCTGGTCGGCAGCGGCGGCGAGGCGGCCGAGCTCGACGAGGAGATCGCCTCGCACGTGTTCGTGGCGAAGCGCTGATCCACCCCGGCCGTTCAGTTTCCGGATGCGGACGGTCCCGGCGCCGCACGGCGCCGGGACCGGTCCTCCCCTGGTGACCTGGAGCCCCGAGCTCTCAAGGTCGTCCCCTTCGGACCGTCTTCCCCGAGCGGCCCGCCTCCCTGGTGAAAGGATCTCCATCGGCCGCGGCAGCCAATCCTTGAGCAAGGTCACTCGAAAGAGGGGTGTTCTCGGCCAGACCCCCGCTTTCGAATGCAGGTTCGATACTCTGGCCGGGAGCGAAGGGGGTGCGTCCGCGGTGGTACAGCGCATCGATGTGACGGGGGCCGACGGAGTGCGCCTGGCCGCCTGGGAGTTCCGCGAACCGCGCCCGGAGCCCGCCGGAACCGCTCCACCCTCCGAGACCACGCCCGCCGACGCGCACGACGGCGCCGGGGCCGCCGACGGCGCCGCCCCCGGGCCCGAGCGCCCCGGGGTCCTCTTACTGCACGGCCTCATGGGGCGGGCCTTCCACTGGGCCGGCACCGCCCGCTGGCTCGCCGAGGACCGCCGCGTGGTGGCCCTGGACCAGCGCGGCCACGGCCAGAGCGACCGTCCGCCCCCGGGTCCGGGCATCCTGACCTCCCTGGGCCGCGAGGCGTTCGTGGCGGATGCCGAGGCCGTCGTCGAGCAGTTGGGCCTTGCCCCCGTGACGTTGATCGGCCATTCCATGGGGGCGCTCACCGCCTGGCAGCTCGCCGCCCGGCGTCCGGATCTGGTCGAAGCCGTGGTCATCTGCGACATGCGCGCCTCGGCCCTCGGGGAGGCCTCCCAGCAGGAGTGGGAGGACTGGTTCCACCGCTGGCCCCTGCCCTTCCCCACCCAGGACGCGGCCCGCCGCTGGTTCGGCGAGGACGACCCCCGGGTCGAGCGCCCCGACCCCGGCCGGGGCGCCTTCTTCGCCGAGGTCATGCACGAGGCCCAGGACGGCTGGCGCCCGCTGTTCTCCCGGCGCCAGATGCTGACGGCCCGCGAGACCTGGGTGCACGACGCCCACTGGGAGGAGCTGGCCCAGGTCCGCTGCCCGACGCTGGTGGTCCGCGGCCTGGACGGCGAGCTGGGCCGGGCGGAGGCCCAGGAGATGGTCCGCGTCCTCCCGGCCGGTGCGTACGCGGAGGTCCCCGACGCCGGCCACTACCTCCACTACGACCAGCCCGCGGCCTTGCGGGCGGCCCTGGAACCCTTCCTGGACGGCATCCGGGCGAAGGCGGGCTGACGCGCCGACCGCCCGCGGGGCGCCCCCGCCCCCGGGACGCGGGGACCGGGTATGCGCGGGCCCGGGGACGCCGGAGCCCGCCCGGGGGTCCCGGGCGGGCTCCGTCCGTCTGATCCGGCGGCGGGCGTCAGCCCTTGTTCACCGCGTGGAGGATCTCCGGGAGCTTGCGGGCCACGGTCGGCGCCGCCAGCCGCAGCCCCGCCCACGTGGCCAGGGCACCCCAAGCCACGCCCAGGGGGAGCAGGGCCCACGTCAGGTCGTGGTGGTCCGCCACGTTGAGGTAGACCGTCAGGGCGATCACCGGGGCGCAGATCAGCGCCGATACCGCCATGCCGCCGAAGATGCCCAGCCAGGCGAGTCCGGCCTGCCCCGGGGCGACGTTCTTGAACGCGCCCTCCGTCGGGATCGAGTACGGGAAGCGGGCCGAGGCCAGCGCCCCCGTGCACATCATCGCGCCGACCAGGGCAATCGCCAGTCCCAGGGCCGCGGGGAAGGTGTCCCAGTCGCCGAGCAGCGCCGCGGTGACCGCGGTGACCAGGACCGTGTACGGGACCGCGACGAGCCCCAGGGCCAAGGCCCGGGCCCGCAGCTCGATGTACGCGTCGCGCGGGGTCGAGATGGTCTGCGCGACCATCCAGAACGCGGAGGTGTCCTGCCCGAACTGGTTGTACATCTGCACGCCGAGCATCCCCGCGCCGAAACAGGCGAGATAGAGGGAGCCGCTGCCCTGGAGGGCGTTGAACACCGGGATGATCATGCCGATGGCGAGTGCGCTCACCCACGCCGACTTCGTCTTCGGATCGCGCACCGCGTACCGCAGCGTGCGCTGCACGGCCGCGCCCGTGCGGCCCTCCGGCAGCAGCGACCAGACACCGCCCGCACCGCGCTCCTTGACGGGCGCCGAGGCGGCGATCGTCGAACCGTCCGGGGTGACCATCAGCTTGGTCAGGCTCCGCTCCCAGAACCACATCAGCAGGGCCAGCGCGCCCAGCGTCAGGGCGAGCTGAGCCGCCGCCACCCCGTACGAGCCCCGGCTCACCGAGTCCACCATGCCGACGGCGGTCGCCGGCGGCAGCCACCGCACCACCGCCTCGGCCGGCTCCAGCCGGGACAGCCCGCCCGACTCGAAGAGCCGCTGGCTGGCGAAGTTGGCCACCTGCGCGCCCACCGCGATCAGCAGGCCGCTCAGCAGCGCCAGGTCGCGCCCCTTGCGGCTGGACAGCAGCCGGACGTTGGCCGTGGCGACCGCCCGGGCCAGCGTCACACAGCCGAGCAGCAGCAGCGGGGCGCCCACCACCGCGGCCACCGCGCCGGCCGCGCCCCGCGCGACCGCGATGACCGAGCCGGCGGCCAGGCACAGGGTGAACAGCGGGCCGATGCCGACCAGGGAGGAGGCGAGCAGCGCCCGTACGAGGGGGCGCGGGCGCAGCGGCAGCATCACCAGCCGGCTCGGGTCGAGCGTCTCGTCCCCGGTCGGGAAGAACAGCGGCATGAAGGTCCAGCTCAGCGCCAGGATCGCGGCGAGCAGGACGACGACGGTGCCCGCGTGGGCGTGGCCGTGCAGCAGGGCCAGGCCGAGCGTGGTGAAGAAGGCGACGACCAGCGCGAAGACCAGGGTGGTGATCCAGACGGCCTTGCGCTTCGAGGAGCCCTTCAGGCCGTTGCGCAGCAGCGACAGCTTCAGCCGGACGAAGACCGGGGTGAGGGGGACGGGCGCCGCGGCGACGGCCGCCGGCGCGAAGGCGGCTGCGGAAGCGGCGGGCGCGGTCATCGGGACACCGCCCCGGCGCCGCCGCCGAGCCAGTCCAGGGAGTCGCCGGCCGCGTCGCGCCCGTGCGCGCCGACCAGTTCGAGGAAGGCGGCCTGCAGCGAGGGCGCGGAGCCCCGTACGTCGGCCAGCGGGCCCGCGGCGCGGATCTGCCCGGCGGCCATGACGGCCACCCAGTCGCACAGGGACTCGACGAGCTCCATCACGTGGGAGGAGAAGACGACGGTGGCGCCGGACGCGGTGTAGCGCTCCAGGACACCGCGGATGGTCTGCGCCGACACCGGGTCGACGCCCTCGAACGGCTCGTCGAGGAAGAGGACTTCCGGGTTGTGCAGCAGCGCGGCCGCCAGGCCGATCTTCTTCCGCATGCCCGTCGAGTAGTCGACGACCAGCTTGTGCTGGGAGCCCGCCAGGTCCAGGACCTCCAGCAGCTGCGTCGCCCGCTTGTCGGTCTCGGGGCCCGGCAGCCCCCGCAGGCGGCCCATGTAGCCGAGGAGTTCACGGCCGGACAGCCGCTCGAAGAGGCGCAGCCCCTCCGGCAGGACGCCGATCCGGGACTTCACCTCGGCCGGGTCCGCCCACACGTCGTGCCCGGCGACGACGACCCGCCCCATGTCCGGGCGGAGCAGCCCGGTCACCATCGACAGGGTCGTCGTCTTGCCGGCGCCGTTGGGGCCGACCAGTCCGATGAACTGGCCCGCGGGCAGCTCCAGGTCGATCCCCGCGACCGCCACCTGCTCGCCGAAGCGCTTCCACAGTCCTTCCACCCGCACGGCGGCCGGCGCGGATCGCGCACCACCCGTCCCGTACGTCCCGCCCGTCGCATTGCCCTGGTCCGGCATGCGCCCGCCTCCCGTTGGTCCCCGTTGGTCGTTCTTCTTCACCATAGGAGGGCGGGGAGGGGGCGGGGCCATTACGTATGTCATGAATGTGCGGCCGCGAAGGCCGCCGTGGTCAGCCGGTCAACCGGTCAGCCCTTGCGGGCCCGCGCCGCCGCCGCCTCGCGCCCGCAGGCGTACGCCAGCGCGTCGATCAGCTCCTCGGTGTCCGGCAGCCACCGGTTGGCCGGGGTGGGGCGCCGCGCCCACTGGGCCGCGCCCCGGCCGCCGAAACGGGTGGGCGGGGCCGCCACGTACTCGCCCTCGCCCCGCGCGCCCAGGTCGATCGAGGCCGGCGACCAGCCCAGCTTCCGCACGAGGTCCGCCGCCTTGGCCCCGCCGCCCGGCAGGACGAAGAACAGCATCCGGTGGTCGGGGCTCAGGACGACCGGCCCGACCGTGCGCTGCATCCGCTCCAACCGCGCCAGCGCGAGGAACCCGGCCGAGTCCGGCACGTCCAGCGCGTCGAACGTACGGCCCGTCGGCATCAGGATCGAGGCCTGCGGGTGCTTCGCCCAGATCCGGCGGACCTGCACCGCGCTGCCGGTGGCCTGCGCCGCCCAGTCCTTCACGGCGGGGTGCGCGCCGGGCGCCGCGCAGTCCGCCGCCCCGCAGGAGCAGACCTCCCGCCCGTCCGCGGACTCCAGCCAGGTGCCGGCGAAGACGTCCCAGTGCCGTTCCTCCGTGTACCGCACGGCATGGTCCAGCAGCTGCTCGCCGCGCTGCACGGGGACGGGGGGTGCGGTCTCGGTGACTCCGATGGTCTCTTCCACGCCCATCACAACTGCCCGCGTCACCCGGGGTTACGGGCGTGAACCGGCCCGTGGGCGGAGCATCGATCCTGCATACGGGGCGCACCGGTGCACGCGTGGGGGCGCGTAGGAGCCCGGGGCGCGGGAGTTGGGTAGCGACACCCCGCAGAGCGGAAGATTCCCCGCACATCAGGCGGGAAGTGATCATTCCTACGATCACCCGCGGCCACAGGGGGTTTTCATGGCAGCCAGGCCTCTCGTCGCCCGCCAGCCGAACGAACGGCTGCAGGCGCTCATCCAGGAAGCCGGATGCTCCAACGCCGGACTCGCCCGGCGCGTGAACATGTGCGGGGCCGAACACGGTCTCGATCTCCGTTACGACAAGACCTCCGTGGCGCGCTGGCTGCGCGGCCAGCAGCCGCGGGGCCGGGCCCCCGGCATCATCGCCGAGGCGCTCGGGCGCAAGCTGGGCCGGACCGTCACCATCGACGAGATCGGCATGGCCAACGGCAAGAACCTGGCCTCCGGCATCGGCCTGCAGTTCTCCCCGACCGTCGTCGGCGCGATCGAGCAGGTCAGCGAGCTGTGGCGCAGCGACGTGGGGCGCCGGGACTTCCTGACGGGGTCCAGCGTGGCCGCCTCGGCGCTGGTCGAACCGAGCCGCGACTGGCTGGTCACCGGCGCGGACGTGCAGGTGGCGCGCAGCGGCGGCGCGCGGGTCGGGATGTCCGACGTGGAGGCGGTACGGGCCACCACCGAGGCCCTCAAGGAGCTCGACCACCGCTTCGGCAGCGGGCACGTGCGGCCGGTGGTCGTGCACTACCTGAACTCGGTGGTGTCCGGGCTGATCGGCGGCGCGTACCGGGAGCCGGTGGGGCGCGCCCTGTTCGCGGCGGTGGCCCGGCTGACCGAACTCGCGGGGTACATGGCGGTGGACACGGGCCAGCCCGGCCTCGCGCAGCGCTACTACATCCAGGCGCTGCGCCTCGCCCAGGCGGCCGGCGACCGGGCGTACGGCGGGTACGTGCTGGCGGCGTCCATGAGCCACCTCGCCGCCGAGCTGGGCAATCCGCGGGAGATCGCGCAGCTGGCGCGGGCCGCGCAGGAGGGGACGCGGGGTCAGGTCACCCCGCGGGTGGAGGCGATGTTCTACGCGGCCGAGGCGCGGGGGCACGCGATGCTGGGCGACACCCGGGCCACGGCGGTGCTGTCCGGACGGGCGGTGACCGCGCTGGAGCGGGCGGAGCCGGAATCGGGCGACGACCCGGCGTGGATCCGGCACTTCGACCAGGCGTACCTCGCGGACGAACTGGCCCACTGCCACCGGGACCTGGGCCAGGCGGACGCGGCGGCCCTGCGGGCCGAGGAGGCGCTGCGGGGGCTGCCCGAGGGCAAGGCGCGCCGCCGGGCGATCGGGTTGCTGCTGCTGGCGGCGGCGCGGGTCCAGCAGCGGGAGGTGGAGGAGGCCTGCCGTACGGCCACGAAGGCGGCGGAGCTGCTGGAGGGGCTCCGCTCGACGCGGGGTGCGGAGTACCTGGACGACTTCCGTTCGCGGCTGGTGCCGTACCGGGAGGAGGCGGCGGTCCGCGCGTTCGGGGCCCGGCTGGAGGCCAGCGCCGCCTGACCGCCGCCCGGCGGCCCGCGACGATCTCGGGCGGGATGCCGGGTGGCCTGACGGTAGCCCCGGGCGACCGGGTAGCGTGAGCCGACGGTTCCGTAGGTTCGGGCGAGTCGGAGAAGGAGTCCCGGTGTCGGAGAGCGGACGAGGGGGCACCCCCCAGCCGGGTGCCCCGTGGGGTCCGGACCCCGCCTACCCGGCGCAGCCGGACCCCGACCCGGCCCAGGCGTACCCCGACCCCGGGGGGCAGCCCGCGCAGCCGGGCGGGCCCGCGTACGGCTACCCGCAGCCCGGGGGCCGGGTGGAGGACGCGTACGGCTATCCCGCGCCGGGCTACGGCTATCCGCAGCCGGGGCCGACGGGCTCCGGCCACGTGGTGGGCCCCGGGTACGAGGGGCCGGGCGATCCGCACGGCTACGGCTACCCGCCGCTGCCCGACGCGGTCACCCAGTACATCCCGCCGGTGCCGGCCGGCCCGGGTGAGGACGCGACGCAGTACATTCCGCCGGTGCCCGCGGCTCCGGCGCAGCACGAGGCGGCCACGCAGTACATGCCGCCGGTGCCGGCCGGTCCGGGTGGTCCGGGTGAGGACGCGACGCAGTACATTCCGCCGGTGCCCGCGGCTCCGGCGCAGCACGAGGCGGCGACGCAGTACATTCCGCCGGTGCCGGCCGGTCCGGGTGGTCCGGGTGAGGACGCGACGCAGTACATTCCGCCGGTGCCCGCGGCCCCCGCGCGGCACGAGGCGCCCACGCAGCACATCCCGCCCGTCCCCGCGGGCCCCGGTGCCGAGTTCGAGGGCCTGTTCCGCGACGGGGGCGAATCCGCCGGGCACACCCGGCAACTGCCGCCCGTGCAGGAGCCCGTGCTGCGGCAGCAGCCGCGCCCGCGCCCCCACCCGCCGCGCGCGCAGGGCCCCGTACCGCATCCCCAGCACCCGCAGCCGCACCCGCAGCCGCACCCGCAGCCGCACCCGCAGTTCGCGCCGCCCCCGCCGCCGGAGGCTCCGCGCGGCATCTCGCCGGGGGTCATCGCCGCGGTGGTCATCGGCCTGGCCGTCGTCGGGCTCGGGGTCGGTGCGCTGCTCGGTGACGGGAAGCCGAAGAACTCCGATCCGGGCGCCGTCCCCGTGGCCCCGTCGTCGTCCGGTGCCCCCGCCGCCCCGGGCGGCGAGGCGCACGTCGACCCGGGCAGCCCCCAGGCGGCCCAGCTGGACAAGCTCCTCGCGGACAGCAACGACAGCCGGGCCGCGGTGATCAAGGCCGTGGAGGACATCAAGGTCTGCGCCAACCTCGACCAGGCCGCCGGCGACCTGCGCGACGCGGCCCGCCAGCGCCAGGAGCTCGTCACGCGCCTGAAGGAACTGAAACTGGACCAGCTCCCGGACCACGCGAAGCTGAGCGCCGCCCTCACCAAGGCCTGGCAGTCGTCGGCGTCGGCCGACAACAGCTATGCGGCCTGGGCGCAGGACGTGAGCGGCGACAAGGGCTGCAAGGACGGGAAGGCGAAGTCCACCGACAACGCCTCCGCGGCCAACAAGGCGAGCGGCGAGGCGACGAAGTCCAAGGAGCAGGCCGCGGTCCTGTGGAACCGGATCGCGGCCAAGTACTCCCTCACCAAACGGGACAAGTCGCAGCTGTGAGCCGCCGTCCCGGTGCCGGCCGGGCGGCGGCTCAGGCCGCCCGGGGGGCCTGCTCCAGCGTCGGGGTCATGTCCATCGCCTGCTCGCCCTGCTGGGCGACGAGGCGGCCGGACTGGACGACCTGGAAGGAGACCCGTCCGTTGACGATGCGGGGGAAGCCGCCGACCGCCCGCATGTCCTGGTAGCGCCAGCTCAGGTCCGGGGTGAGGCCGCCGGTCTCGACGGCCTCGGACTGGTTCAGCACGCGCGTGACCTTGCGGGCGGTGACCTCCTCGTCCGGCCGGAAGCGGCTCAGGACCTCGTTGAGCACGGTGTACGCGATCCAGGTGGTCTGCGTCCCGCTGTCGTCGGGGTCGACGCCGTCGTCGCCGAAGGCGTGCTCGGAGATCACCTTGCGCATCGGTGTCCAGAGCGGATCGGTGGACACCGGGTACCAGCTGGTCAGGTACGCGCCCTCGAAGGGGCTCTCCCGGCCGCCGGTGCGGTCCACCAGTGCCTGGCTGACGCTGCCCAGGACCGAGGAGATCTGCGGGTTCTTGTGCTGGGCGTCGGCTCGCCGGAAGGCGTCGAAGAACGTCTCCGTGCGCTCGCCCAGCACTGCGGTCACACAGCCCTTCTCCTTGCCCCCGCTGGTGCGGGAGAGGGCCTCGCGGGCCTGGAGGGAGAAGTCGGCGGAGTCCTCGGCGGCCCGGATGTCGGCGGCGTCGCCCATCTTGTTGGCGCGCAGTCCCGCGTTGAGCAGGACCGGCAGCGAGTCGCCCGCGAGGGTGTCGGGGCGGACCAGGGCGACCTGGCTGCAGGCCCGGCCGAGCTGGTGGCCGGCGCCGGCGAGCAGGACGGGCTGGCCGCCGTTGACGGGGTAGGAGAGCGTGGACTGGAATTCCTCCGAGGAGACCCCGTACCCGCCGATGAAGGGGATGCGCTCGGCCTCCAGGGGGGCCATGAACGCGCGTCCGTGCTGGCTGTAGGAGCCGACGACGGCCACGGCCCTCTGGGCGACGGCCTGGCGGGCGCAGTCGGCGGCGCCGGTGGGCGTGTTGTGTTCGTTGCAGGTCAGCACCCGCAGCTTGCGGCCGTTGACGCCGCCCTTGGCGTTCACCCAGCGTTCGTACGCCTTGGCCATGCCGGTCATGCCCGGCATGTTGGTCGCCTTGGTCCCCTCGGGAGCGAAGGTCATGACGGTGATGGTGTCCCCGGAGCCCCCCGGGCCTCCGGGGACCACCCCGCACGCGGTGACGAGACACGCACCCAGCGCCGTGGCCAGGAGGGTGCGGGTAAGGGTCGCTGCACGTCGCCGGTCGGTCATGTCCACGCACCATTCCGCCCCCCGGGGAACTGGGGGTATGAGGTGTACACAACATTCGGCGACATCGAGGTGAACGGCCGGGGCGTGCGGCCGTGCCCGTCGGTGTGCGGGCGCCTCAAGATCGCCCCGGGCTGGAACGTACGATCGAAAGCGTGACATTCGCCCAAGGTTCGAAGAACTCTTCCCGCCGCGGCGGCCGCTCCTCCACCATGGGCGGCATGCCCCTCAACGACATGCCGTGGTGGCGCTGGCGCGGCAACGTGCGCTCGGCGCTGCACATGATCTCCGACCCCGTCTTCCACGAGGAGGTCTGGCTGGCCGGAGTCGAAGGGTACGGAGACATCACCGACGCGGTGTACCGGCTCGTCGAGGACACCTGGCTCGACAGCTGGTCCGCGGAGAAGTACGTCGGCACGATCTTCCGCGACTCGCAGGAGGCGGCCCTGGTCGACCTCGCCGTGCTGCGGGTGCTGCGGATTCTGCACCAGGTCGGCCCGGACGCCCCGGTCTCCGCGTACCTGGAGCACCACGCCTGGCCGGAGGCGGTGCGGGCGGCGCGCGAGGCGCACGTACGCCTGGCCTCGGCGGACGGGGACGACCCCGACGTGCGGCCCCGGTCGCTGGACGTGCTGAGGATGCTCACCCGCGCGGTGTGAAAGGCTGTCGGGTCATGAGCGACGACCCGCAGCCCGAGGCCCAGGCCCAACCCCAGCAGTACGTACTGACCGTGTCATGCCCGGACAAGCAGGGCATCGTGCACGCCGTGTCGAGTTACCTCTTCATGACCGGCTGCAACATCGTGGACAGCCAGCAGTTCGGAGACCGGGCGACCGGGCTCTTCTTCATGCGGGTGCACTTCGAGGCCGAGTCCGGCGTCACCCTGGAGAAGCTCCGGGCCAGCTTCGCGGCGATCGGCGACTCGTTTCGGATGGACTGGCAGATCCACCGCTCCGACGAGCGCATGCGGATCGTGCTGATGGTGTCGAAGTTCGGCCACTGCCTGAACGACCTGCTGTTCCGCTCCAGCATCGGGGCCCTGCCGGTCGAGATCGCGGCGGTGGTCTCCAACCACACGGACTTCGCCGAGCTCGTGGGCTCCTACGACGTCCCCTTCGTGCACATCCCGGTGACGAAGGACACGAAGGCGGCGGCCGAGGCCCGGCTGCTGGAGCTGGTCCGCACCGAGAACGTCGAGCTGGTGGTGCTGGCCCGGTACATGCAGGTGCTGTCGGACACGCTGTGCAAGGAGCTGAGCGGGCGGATCATCAACATCCACCACTCCTTCCTGCCGAGCTTCAAGGGCGCGAAGCCGTACCACCAGGCGCACGCGCGCGGTGTGAAGCTGATCGGCGCGACCGCCCACTACGTGACGGCCGACCTCGACGAGGGGCCGATCATCGAGCAGGAGGTCGAGCGGGTGGGTCACGAGGTGACGCCGGACCAGCTGGTGGCGGTCGGGCGGGACGTGGAGTGCCAGGCGCTGGCGCGGGCCGTGAAGTGGCACAGCGAGCACCGCGTCCTCCTGAACGGCGCCCGCACGGTCGTCTTCGCCTGACCCCTGCCGGGGGGCCCGGGGGGCCCGGGGGCCGGGGCGGGGCGGGCGTGGGGCGGGGCCGCTGCGGGGCGTCTCCTCGGCTCGCGAACCTCGGGCCGGGCCGGTGGGCGGGGCGGGGTTGGTTCGCTCGTCCGGCGGGGACGCCCCACAGCGTCCCCGCCCCCCCACCCGCCGGGGACCCGGGCGGCCCGCCGGGGGTCCCGGGGGTCCCGGGGGCCGGGGCCGCTGCGGGGCGTCCCCTCAGGCGTCCGGGGCCTCTACCCCGCAGTACCCCGCGAACGCCGCCAGGATCTCCTCCTCGGAGATGCGCCCGTCGCCGTCGGTGTCCAGGGCCGCCGCCACCCGCTCGGCCCGCTCCGGGTCGGTGCCGAGCACGCGCAGCACCCGCGCGGTCGCCGCCGGCGTCGCGCCGGCGCCGCCCTCGTCCGCAACCGCGATCACGGCCCGCAGGAACGGCCGGGCGATCTCCGCGAACCGCTGCGGGCTGTCCCGCAGCCGCTTCGCCGCCCCGGTGATGAACTCGTCCCGGGACACCCGCTGGTCCCCGTCCACGTCCGCGATGCCGGCCATCCCCTGCCAGAACGCCTCGGCGCCCGCGAAGACGGCCTGACCCCTGTCGGACCGGGCGGTGGTGCCGAATTCGGCCAGTACCGCCTTGGCGGCCGCGCTGAAGTCCTCCCGGTCGATATAGCCGGACCCGTCCTGGTCGAAGGTGGCGAATCGGGCGGCGATCTTGCGCTCGTATGCTGCGCTGTCCATGTTCGGCGTTCCGCCTTCACGTGTGCGGTGGAGTTCAGATCAAGACAATGCAGGAGCGTACGGCCTACGTGGCCTGCGCGTTAAGCGAAGCGGTCAAGGAGGTGGCGACATCGAACCCGCGCACGGGGAGCGCGGTGGGGCGCGTACGCCTGTACCCATGTGCTCCCGGCCGCACCGGCCTTCACGCCCCGTCACGCCTCTAGCACGCTGGGCGTGTTTGCGAGGCCCGCTTCCCCCAAAACAGGCGCACAAGGCCATGTGCCCACTACATTCGATGTGTCGACACACGGCTGGGGGCACGATGCCGAAGGACGTACCACCGCGCTGGGACCGCCGCATGCAGCAGCGACTCGCGCGCGGCGAGGCCGCCGCGCTCGGAGAGCTGTACGACCGCTTCGCCTCGCTCGTGCACGGCCTGGCGCACCGGGTCCTCGGCGACGAGAAGGGCGCGGACCGGATCACCCGCGAGGTCTTCGGCTACATCTGGGAGAACCCGGACGCCTACGACCCCAAGCAGGGGTCCATGCGCGCGTGGGTCGCCCGTGTCACCCAGGGCCGTGCGGTGGCCCGGCTGCGCCAGGTCGAGCTGGGCCGGGGCTCGCGCGAGGAACTGGAGCAGAAGGTGCGCACCGCCAACGCCGCCGCCCGCGCGGACTACATCGTCACCTCGATGCCCGCGCCGCTGCGCGCCGCGCTCGAACTGGCCTACTTCAAGCGGCGCGACTACCGGCAGGCCGCCGCCGACCTCCGGATCAGCGAGGACGAGGCACGGCGCCGGCTGCGGCTCGGGCTGCAGTTGCTGTCGACCGCCAACACGCTCCCGCAGGAGGACTCCGCCCGCCCCGGATACGGCCCGCGCGACTACGGGACGGACCGGTGAGCGGGCCCGCCGAGTGGCCCGGGGACGGATACCGGCGGCCGGACGGACCCGCCCGGATACCCGGTCCGCGCGGACCCGCGGACGATCTGGACCCGCAGCACGCGCCCCGGATGCCGGAGCCGCTCCCGGAGTCGCCGCCGGGCCCGCCGCCGCTTCCGGAGCCCGCCCCGGAGCCCGCCCCGGAAGCGGCCCGGGTGGTGCTCCGGCCCACGCACGCCGTGCTGAAGTCCCTGCTGGGGGCGTGGGCGCTGGCCGCGTGCTCCGCCGAGGAGACGCAGGCGGTGGAGGAGCACCTCACCGAGTGCGCGCCCTGCGCGGAGGAGGCCCTGCGCCTGCGCGACGCGGTGGGGCTGCTGCACCCGCAGGAGAACCTCGACCTGAAGCCGCTGCTGCGGTCGCGGGTGCTGGAGGACTGCCTGGGCAAGCGCCCGCCCCGCATCCCGGTGCCGTCGTGGGCTGGTCCGTACGACACCGAGACCGCGCGGCTGGACGCGCTGCTCCAGGACTTCGGCGACGCGGAGTGGCACACCCCGGTGCGGCTGAAGTGGTTCGAGGAGGAGCGGAGCCGCTCGCAGCGGACCACGGTGGCCGGGGTGATCGGGCACCTGTTGACGGTGGACGGGCTGGTCGCCGCGGCCCTGGGGCTGGACGACCCGCTGGGGGCGGACGCGCCGCCGGGCGCCGGCCCGGCCGGGCGGACGCAGCGGTTCTGGAACGCCTCGGGGCAGCCGGTCACGCGCGAGGTCCGCGACCCGTGGCGGGAGCAGAGCCACACCCTGGTCCGTACGGTGTCCTTCGCGGGCCGTGGCGTGGCGGAACTGGCCGTGGGGTACGGGGGTTTCGAGCTGCCGCTCGGGGACGCGCTCCTGGAGCGGGCCTTCGAGTGCTGGATCCACGCGGGGGACATCGCGGAGGCGGTGGACTATCCGTACGGGCCGCCGTCCGGACCGGACCTGCACCGCATGATCGACCTGGCGGCCAGGCTGCTGCCGGGGGCGCTCGCGGAGCGCCGCAGGGCCGGGCTGGCCGCGCCGGCGCGGGGGCTGGTCGCCGCGGGGACGCCGGGGCGGACGCTGCGCCTGGAAATCGAGGGTGCGGGCGGCGGGGGCTGGGACATCGCGCTGGACTCGCCGGCGGCCGCGCCGTCGGCGGAGCGGACGGTGGCGGAGATCGCGCTGGACGGCGTGGAGTTCTGCCAGTTGGCCGCGGGCCGCATCCCGCCGGAGGAGGCGGCCGCCGGGCAGCACGGCGACCGGGAGGCGATCCGGGACGTGCTGTTCGCGGCGGCGTCGCTGAGCCGGCTGTAGCTTTCCGGCGGGGTAGTTGGCGCGGGCAGTGGCCTCCCGGCGGGGTAGTTGGCGCGGGCAGTGGCCATCCGGCGGGTGGTCGGCGCGGGCCGTGGCCTCCCGGCGGGGTTGTCCGGAGCGGGCATCGGCGCCGGGGCGGGAGCGGCGCCGCCGGGGTCAGGGGCGGGCGCCGGGCACCGGGGCGGGGGGCGGACCGCTGCCGGGGTCACGGGCCGGCGTGGGAGCGGCGCTGCCGGGGCCCCGTGCGGGCGGGGCGGGGGCGGACTGCTGCCGGGGTCCCGGGCCGTGCTCGGAGCGGCCCCAGCCGGGTCCCGGGCCGGGGAGGCCGGAGTGGCGCGGCCCCCGCGCCCCCCGGGCGGGGTCAGGCGAAGCGTTCGCGGAGGCGGTACTTCAGGATCTTGCGCAGGGCCTCGTTGCGGGGCAGTGACTCCAGGAGTTCGAGCTGCTCGGGCAGCTTGTGGGGCGCCAGGCCCTCGGACCGGAGGTATGCCGTCAGCTGCGGCAGGGTCAGCGGGGCCGCCCCCGGAGGCTGTTCCACGACGGCGCAGACCCGCTCGCCCCGTTCCGGGTCGGGGAGGCCGACGACGGCCACGTCCGCGACGGACGGGAGGCGGTGCAGGAGGTCCTCGATCTCCTTGGCGGAGATGTTCTCGCCCTTGCGGATGATGACGTCCTTGCTGCGGCCGGTGAGGACCAGGTAGCCGTCGGGCGTCAGGTGTCCGAGGTCGCCGGTGATCAGGTAGCCGTCGGCGTCGAAGACCTCGGCGGACTGCTCCCGGTCCAGGTATCCCCGGCAGACCGCCTCGCCGCGCAGCCGGACCTCCCCGTCCGTGTTCGGGGGCAGCGGGGTGCCGTCGGGGGAGGTGATGCGGATGGACATGCCGGCCGGAGGGCGGCCCTCGGTGGTGGCGAGGTGGTCCGCCGTGTCGTCCGGGGCGCCCATGGTGATCATCGGGACCTCGGTCATGCCGTAGCCGTGGGTCAGCTGGCAGCCCATCTCCCGTACGACCGCGTGGTAGATCTCCGGCGGTTTCGGGGCGCCGCCGCCCGCCAGGAGGCGGAGGGTGGGGATGAGCGGGGTGCCGGGGGCCTTGCGCTGCTCCGTGAGGAACATGGAGTAGAAGGCGGTGGAGCCGCCGGCCACGGTGACCCCGTGGCGGCGGTAGCCGTCCAGGGCGTCGGGCATCGCGAACTTCTCGAAGAGGACCGCCGGGAAGCCGTACAGCAGGAGCATGACGGTGTAGTCCGGCCCGGCTATGTGTGCGAAGGGGAAGGCCATCGAGCCGACGTCGGCCGGGGTCAGGTGCAGGGCGTGGGCGAGGCAGGAGCCGCCCGCGATCAGGGAGCGGTCGGTGTGCAGGACGCCCTTGGGGTCTGAGGTGGTGCCGGAGGTCCAGTAGATCCAGCGGACGTCGGTGCCGGAGGCGGGGGGCGGGGGGAGGACGGCGGGGTCGCCCTCCGGGAGGTCCGCGTACGCCTCGAAGACCCCGCGGGCGCCGAGCCGCTCGGCCATCGCCGGGTAGTCGTGCCCCCGCCACACGCCGGGGACGGCGAAGAACTCGGCCGTGGACTCGCGCAGCGCGAAGCCGACCTCCCGGTCCCGGTAGAAGGGGATGACCGGGGACTGGACGGCTCCGATCCGTGCGAGGGCGACGGACAGCAGCACGGTCTCGATGCGGGTGGGGAGCTGCCAGGCGACGACCGTGCCGGGGCGCACCCCCATGGCGTGGAGTCCGGCGGCCACGCGTTCGGAGCGGTCGCGGAGCTCGCCGAAGGTCAGCCGGCGGTCGTGCGCGGGGTCCTCGGCGGCCTCGATGAGGACGGTGGTGTCCGGGGTGAGCGCGGCCCGGCGGTCGATCAGTTCCCACAGGGTGCGGGACCGGCTCAGTTCTGTCGCGGTGTCCGGCATCCCAGACCTCCCTTAACTGACGGACAGTCAGATCCAGCGCAGAGCGTAGGGCTCCGGCGCTTGTCGGTCCAGGGGTGGCGGGGCTAGCTTGTTTCTGACGATCCATCAGATTGGGGATGCCTGTGGAACTGCCTCGGATCATCAGCGTCGACGACCACGTGATCGAGCCCGCCCACCTGTTCGACGTGTGGCTTCCCGCCAGGTACCGCGACCGCGGGCCCAAGCCGCTCACCGCCGGCATCGGGGAGCTCCAGTACACGGGAGGCAAGTACGTCATCTCCATGGACCCGGACGGCCCGCCGACCGACTGGTGGATCTACGAGGACCTGAAGTTCCCGTACAAGAGGAACATCGCCGCCGTCGGCTTCGACCGCGACGACATGACCCTGGAGGGGATCACCCGCGAGGAGATGCGCCGCGGCTGCTGGGACCCCACGGCGCGGCTGCTGGACATGGACCTCAACCACGTCGAGGCCTCCCTGTGCTTCCCGACCTTCCCGCGCTTCTGCGGGCAGACCTTCGCCGAGGCCCGCGACAAGGAGGTGGCGCTCGCCTGCGTGCGCGCCTACAACGACTGGATGGTCGAGGAGTGGTGCGGCGACAGCGGCGGCCGGCTGATCCCGCTGTGCATCATCCCGCTGTGGGACATCGACCTCGCGGTGGCGGAGATCCGGCGCAACGCGGCCCGCGGGGTGCGGGCGGTCACCTTCTCCGAGATCCCCACCCACCTCGGGCTGCCGTCGATCCACTCCGGCTACTGGGACCCCTTCTTCGCCGTCTGCCAGGAGACCGCCACGGTGGTCAACATGCACATCGGGTCCAGCTCCCAGATGCCCGCGGCCTCCCCCGACGCGCCGCCCGCGGTCCAGGCCGCGCTCAGCTTCAACAACGCGATGGCCTCGATGATGGACTTCCTCTTCAGCGGTGTGCTGGTGAAGTTCCCGACCCTCAAGCTCGCCTACAGCGAGGGCCAGATGGGCTGGATCCCCTACGCCCTGGAGCGCGCGGACGACGTGTGGCAGGAGCACCGCGCCTGGGGCGGGGTCAGGGACCTGATCCCCGAGCCGCCGTCCACCTACTACTACCGGCAGATGTTCTGCTGCTTCTTCCGGGACAAGCACGGCATCGCCTCGCTGGACGTCGTGGGCCGCGACAACGCCACCTTCGAGACCGACTACCCGCACGTCGACTCGACCTTCCCGCACACCAAGGAGGTCGCCCTCGACCACGTCAAGGGCCTCGACGAGGAGACCGTCCACAAGCTGATGCGCGGCAACGCCATCCGCATGCTCGGCCTCGACCTGGACCGCTGATGGACCTGACGTGCACCGAGGAGGAGCGGGACTTCCGGGCGGGGCTGCGCGCCTGGCTCGCCCGGACCCTGCCCGCACTGCCCGCCAAGCCGTCCCCGGACGACTGGCCGGCCCGGCGCGCCTACGACGCGGGCTGGCAGCGGCGGCTGTACGACGCCGGGTACGCGGGCCTGCACTGGCCGGTGGACGCCGGGGGCCGCGGGGCCACCCCGACCCAGCACCTGATCTTCCTGGAGGAGACGGAGCGCGCGGGGGCCCCGTACGTCGGCGCGAACTTCGTCGGCCTGCTGCACGCGGGACCCACCATCGCGGCCGAGGGCACGGCGCAGCAGCGGGCGCGCTGGCTGCCGCCGGTGCTGCGCGGCGACGAGGTGTGGTGCCAGGGCTTCAGCGAGCCGGACGCGGGCTCCGACCTGGCCTCCCTGCGGACGCGGGCGGTCCGGGACGGCGACGCGTACGTGGTCACCGGCTCGAAGATCTGGACCTCGCACGCCGAGGTGGCCGACTGGTGCGAGCTGCTGGTGCGCACCGACCCGGACGCCCCCAGGCACCGCGGGATCTCCTGGCTGGCCATGCCGATGGACGCGCCGGGGGTGACGGTGCGGCCGCTGCGCACCCTCGCCGGGTCCACCGAGTTCGCCGAGGTGTTCCTCGACGAGGTGCGGGTCCCGGTCACCCACCGGGTCGGCGCGGAGAACGACGGCTGGCGGGTCACCATGGTCACGCTCTCCTTCGAGCGGGGCACCGCCTTCGTCGGTGAGGTCGTCGCCTGCCGCCGCACCCTGGGCGAGTTGGCCCGTACGGCGAAGGAGAACGGCCGCTGGGACGACCCGGTGCTGCGGCGCAGGCTGGGGCGGCTGTACGGCGAGTTCGGCGCGCTGTGGCGGCTCACGCAGTGGAACGTCAGCGGCGCGGAGCTCTCGGGCGGGGTCCCCGGCGTCGGCGGCTCGGTCTTCAAGCTCGCCTACTCGCACGCCCGCCAGGAGCTGTACGACGCGGCGGCGCAGGTCCTGGGGGCGGACTCGCTGGTGCTGGACGAGGAGTGGACGCGGGACCGCCTCTCCTCGCTCTCGTACACGATCGCGGCGGGCACCTCGCAGATCCAGCGGAACATCGTCGCCGAGCGAATCCTCGGCCTCCCGAAGGGCCGGTGAGCGGCGTGCACTTCCAGCCGACCGAGGACCAGGAGGCCCTGCGCGCGGGCGTACGGGACCTCCTGGCGGGGCGGTACGGGCGCGAGGCGCTGCGGGCGTCCGTGGACGCCGGGCCGGTGCCGGACCGGGCCCTGTGGCGGGAGCTGGGCGAGGCCGGGTTCTTCGCGCTGCGGCTGCCGGAGGCCGGGGGCGGGGTCGGCCTGGGGCTGCCGGAGGCGGCGCTGGTCTTCGAGGAGGCGGGGCGGGTCCTGCTGCCGGGGCCGCTGGTGGCCACGCACCTGGCCGCCGGGACGGTGGCGGGCGCCGCGTCGGGGGAGGCGGTGGTGACCGCCTTCGACCTGGGCGGGGGCCTGGTGGCGCACCTGGGCGGGGCGGACGCGGTCCTGGGGTCGCCCGGGGTGCCCGCGGGGACGCCGGTGCGCTCGGCGGACCCGCTGACGCCGCTGTACCGGGTGGCGGCCGCCCCCGGGGTCGGGTCGGAGCACCGGTGGGAGGGGGCGCTGCTGACGGCGGCGCTCCAGCTCGGGAGCGCGCTGCGGACGGTGGAGCTGGCGGTGCGGTACGCGGGGGAGCGGGAGCAGTTCGGGCAGCCGATCGGCGGCTTCCAGGCGGTCAAGCACCTGTGCGCGCGGATGCTGGTGCGGGCGGAGGTGGCCCGTACGGCGGTCTACGCGGCGTCGGTGACGGCGGACGCGGGAGAGGTCGCGGCGGCGAAACTGCTGGCGGACGAGGCGGCCGTGGGCAATGCCCGGGACTGCCTCCAGGTGCACGGCGGGATGGGCTTCACCTGGGAGGCGGACGTGCACCTGCACCTGAAGCGGGCGTGGGTGCGGGCCGAGCAGTGGTGCACGGCGGCGGCGGCGGAGGAGCTGCTGGCCGAGGAGCTGCTGGCGGGGTCGGCGCCGTAGCCCGGCGTGACGGGGGCGGGGAGCGGGCGCCGTGGGAGGCGGGGCGGGGTGGGAGGGGCAACGGGAGGGACGGTGCGGGACGCATGTCCGATTACGGAGAGTTGATATCGGTTTGTGTCCTGCGCCCGACTCCTTACGGACCGGAGTCGGGGGCCTGCTCCGGTACGCTCCCACGAATGCGAGCGGTTGAGCGGCGAGGGCGTCGCACAGTATGCACCACGCCTACTCCTTCGCGCGGGAATATGCCCGAAGCGCTTGTTGTGGTGACTGTACGTCAACCATGCTCCTCGGCAAGGGGATCACAGTGGGTGATCCCGCCCTTTCGCGAGGCGAAGTGTCCGCCGGTTCGGATGGTGTGAGCGGTGCAGGTGCTTCAGGTTCAGCTCGAGGTAGGACCCGATCCCGCCGAGGTCGGCCGGGCGCGCCGGTGGGCCCGTTCCCGGCTGGCCGGCTCGGGCATAGGGGACGACGAGCCGCTCGCCGAGACGCTGATCCTGCTGATCTCCGAGCTGGTCACGAACGCGGTCGTGCACACGGGCTGTCCGGCCGTGCTGCGGATGCTCTTCGGGGAGCCGGGCGTACGGGTCGAGGTCGCGGACGCCAGCGACCGGGCGCCCGCGCCCCGGCAGGCCGCCGGGGACGACACGGGCGGGCGGGGACTGGAGCTGGTGGACGGCCTGGCGGACCGCTGGGGCTGGCAGCGCGAGGGTGCGGGCAAACGGATCTGGTGCGAGGTCGACCGGGCCGAGAAGGCGGCGGGCGCCTGCGCGGGGGCCGGGCCGCACGAGATGCGCGCCCAGGGGCGGGAACCGCGCGTGTACCTCTAACGAGGTGTTGACGTTCCGTCACCTTTTGACCACCCTGGTGGGAGCGATTCGACGCGAGGGGACGCCAAGGGTACGCCTTGACGAGTGCGGGTCGCGGGGTGGCGGCTGCCGTGCCGCGCTCGGGGCGTGCACGCGCGCCGCCGCCACCCGCAGCCCCCGGCGCCGCCGCCCGTCCGGACGGCGTGCGCGGGCCGCCGCGAGCTCGCCTGACGCCCATCGCCGCTCCGGCCACCGGACCGCGTCGCCGGCGCGGGTGGGGAAGGCCGCGCCGGCGAAGGGGATGCTCCCGTGGATGTCAGACGGCGGGCTGGGCCGTGAGGGTGGTGAGGACCTGGTCCATCTCCGCGCGCCAGATGCGGTGGACGTTCATGCGGGTGGGCTTGGGCTGGTTCGGGAGCTGGAGCCGGAAGTTGCTCCAGATGGCGTTCCGGTTGATGCCCGAGACCAGGCCGCCGGCCTGGCTCGCGGGGATCGCGAAGGCTATCTCCTGGGGGCGGTTGCTCCACCGGCTGGCCTTGTGCACCACCACGGCCTGCTCGGTGACGGTGATGAAGTAGGGCGTGATGAAGAGCTGGCCGAGGGCGCCGAGCATGGACATCAGCCACACGCTGGGACCCGCGGCGACGTGGAGGGTGACCAGGGGGCGGTCGGCCGGGTTGATGAGGGCGATGGCTTCCGCCACCTGCTGCTGCATGGTGGCCTTCTTGACGGCCATGGGGACTCCTGAGCGGAACGGCGAGGCCCCCGGCGGTCGGGGGCACCGCAGGCTACCGGCCCGTCCCCGGACCGGGCGGGGCAGGGGGCGGCGGCCGGGAGCGGGGGCGCGGCGGCGGGGTCACAGGACGGCCACCGGGGCCACCGGGGTGCCGACGGCGCCGACGAAGGGCTCGGGCATCGCGGAGAGCAGGAAGGTGTAGCGGCCCACTTCTGCACAGGCTGTGGACAACTTTTCGAGATTCCAGTTCTGGCCCTGGTGCATGCCCATCTCGACCAGGTGGAGGGCGTGGACGGGGAGCCACAGGTCCTCGTGTTCCGGCGGGAAGATCTCGAAGGTCAGGGTGTCGTTGGCGACGGCCGCCACGTCCCGGGCGTGGAACCACTCCGGTGTGCGGATCGACAGGCCCGGCGAGGGGAAGCCGTACCCGTGCCTGTCGCCCGCCAGGTAGACCTGGACCTGGCCGGTGCGGACGAGGACGATGTCGCCTGCCCGGACCGTGGTCCCGCCGAACTCCTCCGCCTCGGCGAGGTCTTCGGGGGTCACGGCGTGGCCCGCCGCCAGCCGGTCCACGCCCTTCGCCCGGGCCACGTCCAGCAGGACGCCGCGCGAGACGATGTGCCCCGCCTTGTCGATGCCGCTGAACTCGGCGCGGCCGTGCGCCGTGATCGAGGAGGCCGGGCGGCCGTTGTAGATCCGCCCCGAGTGCGAGACGTGGGTGAGGGCGTCCCAGTGGGTGCCCGCCTGGAGGCCCATGGTCACGGCGTCGTCGCTGCAGGCCACCGTGCCAGGGCCGAAGATCTCCTGGTTGATCTGCACCATCGTGTGCAGGGGGTTGATCCGGCCGGGGATCATGCCGGCCTGCACTCCTCCCTCGTGGAGCGGCAGGGCGAGCGGGACGCGCCGCCCGGTCCGGACCTCCCGCGCGGCGGCGCGCACCACCTCGTCGGTGACGAGGTTGAGGGTGCCGGTCTCGTCGTCGGCGCCCCAGCGGCCCCAGTTGTTGACGCGCTTGGCGATGTCGTGGAACTCGGGGGGCAGGGCCATGGACCTCATCAGCTCCTTGCGAACGCGGACGCGACCGGGTCTTGTGCAGGTGCGACTGACTGCCCATAGAATCTAACGGACCGTCAGAAAATGCGGGAAGGGGCCGGACGTGGGGAACTTCTTGGCAGGCAGGGTCGTCGCCGTCACCGGCGCCGGCCGGGGCATCGGGCGGGCCGTGGCACTCGCCGCGGCCGCCGAGGGCGCCAAGGTCGTCGTCAACGACCACGGCGTGGGGATCGGGGGCGGAGAGCCCGCCAGCGAGATAGCCGAGGGCGTGGTCAAGGAGATCCAGGCCGCGGGCGGGGAGGCCGTCGCCGTCGCGGACGACATCTCCACCATGGCGGGCGGGCAGCGCGTCGTCGACACCGCCCTCGCGCGGTACGGGCGCGTCGACGGCGTCGTGTGCGTCGCCGGCATCCTGCGCGAGCGGATGCTGTTCAACATGTCCGAAGAGGAGTGGGACCCCGTGGTCGCCACCCACCTCAAGGGCACCTTCACCGTCTTCCGCGCCGCCTCCGCCGTCATGCGGCGCCAGGGTGGCGGCACCCTGATCGGCTTCACCAGCGGCAACCACCAGGGCTCCGTCGCCCAGGCCAACTACAGCGCCGCCAAGGGCGGGATCATCTCGCTCGTCCGCTCCGCCGCCCTGGGACTGGCCAAGTACGGGGTCACGGCCAACGCCGTCGCACCCGTGGCGCGCACCCGCATGTCGGCCGGGGTCCCCATGGAGCTCAAGGAGATCGGCGAGCCCGAGGACGTCGCCGCCCTCGTGACGTACCTGCTGAGCGACCGGGCCGTGGCCGCGACGGGCGAGAGGATCACCGGCCAGGTCTACACGATCGCCGGTCCGAAGATCGCCGTCTGGGCGCAGCCGCGCGAACTGCGCGCCGCGTACGCGGAAGGCTCCTGGACGCCCGAGAAGATCGCCGACTTCCTGCCGGGGACGGTGGGCACCGACCCCATGCCGATGCTGGCGCAACTGGAGGCGATGGCACGGGCGGCGGCGGCGAAGGACCGGCCCAACGCCTAGTGCGGGGACCGCGCCCGACGGCACCCGGCGGGGCGGACACGACCGAGGGAGCAGCGTGTGGACTTCAGCTTAGGGGCGGGGGACGAGGAGCTGCGCGGCCGGGCCCGGGCCTGGCTCGCCGGGCGCCTCGCCGGCCCGTACGCCGGCGCGGTCGGACTCGGCGGTCCGGGCAGCGAGCACCAGGAGGTCGGCGCGCGGCGCGCATGGGAGCGCGAACTGGGCCGCGGCGGCTGGATCGGCCAGGGCTGGGACGTGCCCGCCGGGGCCTACGGCCAGCAGCGGCTCTCGCTGACCGGGCAGGTGGTGTGGGCCGAGGAGTACGCCGCGCTGCGCGCACCCGGCCGGGTCGGGCACATCGGGGAGAACCTCCTGGCGCCCACGCTGATCGCCTACGGCAGTACGGAACAGCAGGAGCGCTTCCTGCCCGGGATCGCGCGGGGCGAGGAGCTGTGGTGCCAGGGCTACAGCGAGCCGGGCGCCGGCTCCGACCTGGCGGGCATCCGCACCGCCGCCGTGCGCGACCCGGCCGACGGGCTGTTCCGGGTCACCGGGCAGAAGACCTGGACCTCCCTGGCCCGCGACGCCGACCGGTGCTTCGTGCTGGCCCGCACCGAGCCCGGCTCCCGGCGCCACCGGGGGCTGTCCTTCCTGCTCGTGCGGATGGACCAGCCGGGGCGCGTCGAGGTCCGGCCGATCCGGCAGATGTCGGGGACCTCCGAGTTCAACGAGGTGTTCTTCGACGGGGCCGTGGCGGACGAGGTCGTCGGCCCGGAAGGCGGGGGCTGGACCGTGGCCATGGGCCTGCTCGCCCTGGAGCGGGGCGTGTCGACCCTGGTCCAGCAGATCGGGTTCGCCGCCGAGCTGGAGCGGGTCGTCGCGGCGTACGCGGCTTCGGCGCAGGCCGCTGACCCGGTCCTGCGCGCACGCCTCGTACGGCAGTGGGCCGAGCTGCGCACCATGCGGTGGAACGCGCTGCGGACCCTGGGGGACGCGGGCGGCCCGGGCGCGCCGAGCGTGGCGAAGCTGCTGTGGGGCGGCTGGCACCGGCGGCTCGGAGAGCTGGCGGTGGACGTGCGGGGCGCGGCGGCCACCGCCGGGCCGCGGGCGTGGGAGCCCGGACTGCCCTACGAGCTCGGGCTCGACGAGGCGCAGCGGCTGTTCCTGTTCACCCGGGCCGACACCATCTACGGCGGCTCGGACGAGATCCAGCGGAACATCATCGCCGAGCGCGTGCTCGGCCTGCCTAAGGAGTCCAGGTGAGAGGCGTCGTGTTCGACGGCAAGCAGGCCCGGGTGGTCGACGACCTGGAGATCCGTGATCCGGGACCGGGGGAGGTGCTGGTCGCGATAGCGGCGGCCGGGCTCTGCCACAGCGACCTGTCGGTGATCGACGGGACGATCCCCTTCCCGTCTCCGGTGGTGCTGGGGCACGAGGGCGCCGGCGTCGTCGAGGCGGTCGGCCCGGGGGTCGCGCACGTGGTGCCCGGCGACCACGTGGCGCTGTCCACGCTGGCCAACTGCGGGACGTGCGCGGACTGCGACCGGGGCCGGCCGACGATGTGCCGCAAGGCGATCGGGATGCCCGGCCGGCCCTACGCGCGGGGCGGCGAGCCGCTCTACCAGTTCGCCTCGAACTCGGCCTTCGCGGAGCGCACGATCGTCAGGGCCGTGCAGGCCGTGAAGATCCCGGACGACATCCCGATGACCTCGGCCGCGCTGATCGGCTGCGGGGTGCTGACGGGGGTGGGCGCGGTGCTGAACCGGGCCCGGGTGGACCGCGGCGACTCGGTCCTCGTCATCGGCACGGGCGGCATCGGGCTGAACGTGCTCCAGGGGGCCCGGATCGCGGGCGCCACGACGATCGTCGCGGTCGACGCGAATCCGGCGAAGGAGGCGGTGGCCCGGCAGTTCGGCGCCACGCACTTCATCGACGCCTCGGCGGTCACCGACACCTCGGCCGCCGTCCGGGAGGTCCTGGCGACCGGCGCCGACCACGCCTTCGAATGCGTGGGCAGCGTGCAGCTGATCCGCCAGGCGATCGACCTCCTGGACCGGCACGGGCAGGCGGTCCTGCTGGGCGTGCCCGGCTTCAAGGAGGAGGCGTCCTTCCTCGTCTCCTCCCTGTACCTGGACAAGACGGTCATGGGCTGCCGGTACGGGTCCTCGCGGCCGCAGCGCGACATCGCCCTGTACGCCGAGCTGTACCGCCAGGGGCGGCTGCTGCTGGACGAGCTCGTGACGGAGGTCTACCCGGTCGAGGACTTCGCGAAGGCGGTCGACGACGCCCGCCACGGCCGGGTGGCGCGCGGGGTGCTCCGCTTCTGACGGGAGGCGCGGGCAGGGGTCCCGCCGCGGCGGGACCCCTGCCGGCCCGTTGCCGGGCCTGCGGCGTACGAGGCCGCCCCGGCGGGGCCGGGGCGGCGGCTCGCGGTTC
This sequence comes from Streptomyces sp. NPDC058674, assembly GCF_042716505.1. Lineage (NCBI taxonomy): Bacteria > Bacillati > Actinomycetota > Actinomycetes > Kitasatosporales > Streptomycetaceae > Streptomyces > Streptomyces sp. NPDC058674. Next base: position 15,570 of record NZ_JBHXSC010000012.1, on the reverse strand, counting down.
AGCCGGTGAAGCGGCCGAAGCGGCCCTTGTGGAAGAGGAGCGGATCGCCCTCGCCCGCCGCGCCCAGGGCCTCGACGCGGCCGACGACGATCAGGTGGTCCCCGCCGGTGTGGACCGCGTGGATGCGGCAGTCGATCCAGGCGGGCACGGCGTCGAGCAGGGGTGATCCGGTGACGGGGGCCGGGGTGTGCTCCACGCCGGCGAACTTGTCCGTGCCGCTCACGGCGAAGGACCGGCACAGGGCGCCCTGGTCGGCGCCGAGGATGTTGACGCAGAACACCCCGGCGCGGGCGATCCGCGGCCAGGTGGTCGACGTGCGGGCCACCATGAAGGTGACCAGCGGCGGAACGAGGGAGAGCGAGGCGAAGGACTGGCAGGCGAAGCCCGCCGGGCCGCCCTCGTCCCCGCCGGGCGGCGCCGTGACGATCGTGACCCCGCTGGCGAAGTTCCCCAGGACGGCCCGGAACTGCGCGGGGTCCACCGGCGCGCGCTCGTCCGCCCCGACCGCGCGCAGCTCGGGGCGCGGGAGGGCGTCGACGGGCCCGGCCCCCGCGCCCGGTCCGGCCGGAGCGGGGGCGGAGGTGCCGGCCGACCTGAGGTATCGGACGACGGTGGCCGCCATCCCTGCATGTCCCATCACACTCGTGATTGAAGCTGACGGATCGTCAGATGGGAAGGGGTGCGGCCCCGGTGCGGCGGGCCCTGTGCGTGCCGGGTGCGGTGGGTGGCGCCGGGGCCGGCGCGGTGGACCCGGTGCGGTGGACCCGGTGCGGTGGAACGGCGCGGTGGACCGGCGCCGGGCCCGGCGCGGCGGCATACCGTCGAACGGGTGAACCTGGGGTCCCGGGGGAGGCCCGTACGCCCGTCCCGTCGCGGGGCTGGGCATCGTGGCTGCGACCGCGTACCGCCGTACTTCCGGGAGGACCCCATGCTCGGCACCGACTTCCGTACCGGCTCGCCCAACTGGCTCGACCTCGGCAGTCCCGACATCGGGACGGCGACGGCCTTCTACGGAGCCGTCTTCGGCTGGGAGTTCGTCCCGGCCGGACCCGACACGGGCGGCTACGGCTTCTTCCGGCTCGACGGCAAGACCGTCGCCGCGATCGGTCAACTCACCGAGGAGGGCGCCGCGTCCGCCTGGATGCTGCACTTCATGACCTCCGACGTCCGGGCCACCGCCGACGCGGTGCGCGCGGGCGGCGGGACCGTGCGGATGGAGCCGGTGGACGTCATGGGCGAGGGGTGGCTGGCGCAGTTCACCGACCCGCAGGGCGCGCAGTTCGCGTGCTGGCAGCCCGGGAGGACGGCCGGGCTGGACCTCGCCTCGGCCGACAACACGCTGGTGTGGGCGGAGCTCCACGTACCCGACCCGGTCGCGGACATCGGTTTCTACGCCGGGCTGTTCGGGTGGCGGCACGCGGAGATGCAGGCGCCCGGAATGACGTACCGGGTCCTGAGCATCGCCGACGGCGACCAGGAGGACGGGTCCTTCGGCGGGGTCGCACCGCTGTCGGAGGGGGGCGCGGAGGAGGCGCGCTGGGTCCCGTACTTCAACGTCCCGGACGTGGACGCCACCACGGACTTGGTGGACCGCAACGGCGGTTCGGTGCTGATGCCCGGGGCGGACGTGCCGGAGGTCGGGCGGATCGCCTGGGCCGCGGACCCGGCGGGGGCGGTGTTCGCGCTGCTGAAGCCGAATCCCCGGCAGGGGTAGGGGCCCGGGCGCGGCGCGGCGCGGGCAGCGCGGGGCGTGGCGGGCCGGGCTCGGGGCGGGCCGGGCCGTCCGCCGCGGGCCGTCCGCCGTGGGGCGGCGCGGGTCCGCCGCCGGGCGGACGCCCCCGTGCCGCGGGGCCGCCGCCCGGGTCCGTTGCGCCGCTGCCGCTGCCGCCGCCGTGCCGCCCCCGCTCAGCGGCCCGTGTACTTCGGCGTGCGGCGCTCCACGAAGGCGGCCACGCCCTCGTTGGCGTCGGCCGTGGTCATGTTGATCTCCTGGGCGGCGGCCTCGGCGGCCAGCGCGGATTCCCGGTCGCCGTCGAGGGAGGCGTTGACCAGCCGCTTGGTCAGGGCGAGGGCCCTGGTCGGGCCCTGGGCGAGCCGCTCGGCCCAGGCGCGGACCGTCTCCTCCAGCTCCTCGGCCGGTACCACCTTGTTGACGAGTCCCAGGCGTTCGGCCTCGGCGGCCGGGACGGCGTCGCCGAAGAACATCAGCTCCTTGGCCTTCTGCGGGCCGACGAGGCGGGGCAGCAGGTACGCGCCCCCGCCGTCCGGGACCAGGCCGCGGCGCACGAACACCTCGATGAAACGGGTCGGCTCCGCGGCGACGACGAGGTCGCAGGCGAACGCGAGGTGGGCGCCGAGGCCGGCGGCGGTGCCGTTGACGGCGGCGATGACGGGCTTCTCGCAGTCGAGCACCGCGCTGATCAGGCGCTGCGCGCCGAGCCGGATCATGCGGGCCACGTCGCCGGCGACCCGGTCGCCGGCGGCGGGGGCGCCGCGGAGGTCGGCGCCGGCGCAGAACCCCTTGCCGGTGGCGGTGATGACCACGGCCCGGACGGCCGGGTCGGCGTCGGCCTCCCCGAGCAGTGCGATGACGCGCTCGCGCTGCTCCCGGGTGACGGCGTTCATGGCTTCGGGGCGGTTGAGGGTGATCCAGGAGACGCCGTTGTCCGTGCGGTGGAGGATCTCTCGGGTCATGGTGACTCCCGTTCGTGGTGGCGCGGCCCGCACCGGGGTCGGGCCGCGCGGAGGTCAGCGGCAGATGGCCAGGGCGTCCAGTGCCACCGCCCCCTGGCCGCGCGGCAGGACCATCAGGGGGTTGATGTCCAGCTCGGACAGGTCGTCGCCCAGCTCCAGTGCCATCCGCTGGATGCGCAGGACCACTTCCACCAGGGCGTCCACGTCCGCGGGGGGAGCGCCCCGGACCCCCTCCAGGAGGGCGTGTCCGCGGAGTTCGGTCAGCATGGCGCGGGCCTGGTCCTCCCCGAAGGGCGGGACGCGGACCGCCGCGTCGTGCAGGACTTCGACGAGGACCCCGCCCAGGCCGACCGTGACCGTGGGGCCGAAGAGGTCGTCCTGGGTGACGCCGACGACCATCTCCACGCCCCGCTCGACCATCTGGCAGACGAGGACGCCGTCCAGCGGGACGTTCTCGTAGCGGGCGATGTCGGTGAGCTCCCGGTACGCGTCGCGGATCTGGCTCGCCGAGGTCAGGGCGACCTTGACCAGGCCGAGTTCGGTCTTGTGGGCGAGCTGGGGGCCCGAGGCCTTCATGACGACGGGGTAGCCGACCAGGCCGGCCGCCCGGACGGCGGCCGCCGCGCTGGTCACGAGCTGCTCCCGCGGCACCCGTATCCCGTACGCCCGCAGCAGCTGCTTCGCGGCGTGCTCGCTGAGCTGCTGGCCGGGGCGCATCAGGGCCCGGGCCTTGCGGAAGGAGGGGGAGGGGGTGCGGGGGGCCTCGTCGAAGGGCGAGCGGTAGGCGGCGGCGAAGCGGTGGTGGCCGAGGTAGGCCCGGACGGCGGTGATGCAGTTGCCGAACGTACGGAAGGTGGCCACCCGGGAGGAGCCGAGGAGGGTGGTGCGGTAGGCGTCCTCGGTGCCCACGGGAGAGCCCCAGATCACGCAGATCAGCTTGTCCGTGGCCTCGGCGGCTTCCACCAGGTCCTGGGCGAGCCTGTCGCTCATCGGGGGGAAGGGGCCGGTGATGGGGCAGATGAGGACGCCGACGGAGGGGTCGGCCAGGATCGCGTCGATGATCTTGCGGCCGCGCCAGTCGCCGACGGGGTGTCCGCCGTTGTCGACGGGGTTGGCGACGTCGAGGTAGTCGGGGATCCACTGGTGCAGTTCCCGCTGCTTGGCCTCGGAGAGGGCGGGCAGGGTGAGGCCCGCCTCGGTGGCCAGGTCGGAGAAGTGGGCGCCGGTGCCGCCGGAGATGGAGTAGACGACGACCCCGTCGGCCTTGGGCTTGCGGGCGCGGGCGAGCAGGGCGGCCGTGTCCTGGAGCTCGTCGAGCCCGTCCACGCGGATGACGCCGAACTGGCGCATGGCGGCGTCCACGACGGTGTCGGCGCCGGTCAGCTTGCCGGTGTGGGAGGCGGCCGTCCGGGCGCCGGTCTCGGTGCGGCCGACCTTGACGGCGACGACGGGGACGCCGGCGCGGGCGGCCCGGTCCGCGGCGAGCAGGAAGGAGCGGCCGTCCTTGAGGCCCTCGACGTAGCAGGCGATGGCCCCGACCTCGGGCTGCTCGGCGAAGTAGGAGATGAAGTCGGAGGTCTCCAGGTCGGCCTCGTTGCCGGTCGGCGCCCAGTGGGAGAGGCGGATGCCCAGCTCCTGGAGGGTGTAGACGGGGCGGCCCTGGTGGCCGGACTGGGTGATGAGGGCGATGGCGGGCCCGTCGAGGTCCTGGCGGAACTCCTCGAAGGCGTTGAGGTTCGTGTTGGGGCCGAGCAGGCGCAGTCCGGAGCGCCGTACGGCTGCTCCGAGCCGCTCCTGGGCGGCGGCGCCCGCGTCCCCGGTCTCCGCGAAGCCGGAGGCGAAGGCGACGGCGAACTTCACCTTGGTCTCGGCCAGCTCCTCGATGACGGGGAGGGGGTCGGCGACGAGGAGGACGGCGAGGTCGACCTGTTCGGGCAGGTCGGCGACGGAGGCGTGGCAGGCCAGTCCGAAGACGGTCGGACGGGTGGGGTGCACCGGATGGATGCGGGCGCCGACGCGCCCGGCCCAGGCGATGAGCCGGCGGGTGATGCCGGTGTTGGGTCTGCCCTCGGCGTCGGAGGCGCCGATGACGGCCACGGACTCGGGCCGGAAGAACCGGTCCAGGTCGGGCACATCGGAGTGCAGGGGCCGCCCGCTGACGTCCAGCGCGGCGGCGGCCCCGGCGGACGGTGTCGCCGTCGAGTGGACGGCCGTCCTGGGGGTCTCCCCGCAGGCCTCGACACGTGCGCGGAAGTCGGTGGTGAGGGTGCCGTGAGTAGATCCAAGCATCGTTCCGCCCGCTCCTGCTCGATGAACCTCAATAACTGACGCGTAGTCAGATTACTGAACTGACGAGCCGTCAGGAACAGGCCTGCGCGGGGAAAGTGGTGGAGGTGGTGTGGTGAACGGTGTCAGATCCCCGCGCATCGGGTCCAGGGTGCGGTTCAGGCCGTCCTGCGCTGCTCTCGCGCCACGGTTCGGGCGATCTTCTCGGCGTCGCGGGCCATCTCCCGGAACATGCCGCTGATGGGGCTGGAGAAGCCGGTGAAGTACAGGCCGGGCGCCTCGGCCGGGGTGCGGGCGCCGAGCGCGCGGGGCCGGCCCCGCGCGTCGAGCACGCCGAGGTGGCCGACCAGCCCCTCCAGGGCGCGCCGGTAGCCGGTGGCCGCGATCACCGTGTCCGGAGCGATCCGCGAGCCGTCCGCAAGCACCACCTCGGCGCCGTCGAAGGAGTCCACGGCCGCGACGGGCTCGACCGCGCCCCGGCGGACCGCGTCGATCAGCCCCACGTCCTGCACCGGGATGGCGCCCTCGTTGACCCTGCTGTAGAGGCCGGTCGCAGGGCGCGGAAGGCCCTGCGCCGACAGGTCCGGGACCGAGACCCTCGCGACGAGCGCGCCCAGCCGGTCGACCAGGCGCACGGGCAGGCGCCGTACGAGGATTCCCGTGCGCTGGGCCGGCCAGCCCGCCGTGGAGCGCCGCACGATGTGCGGGGCGGTGCGGACGGCGAGCCGGACCCGCGCGGCCCCGCCCGCCGCGAGGTCGGCGGATATCTCGGCGCCGGTGTTGCCGGCGCCGACGACGAGGACGTCCTGCCCCGCGTACGGCCGCGGGTTGCGGTAGTCCGCCGCGTGCAGCAGCCGCCCGCTGTAGCCGTCCCGCCCCGGCCACTCGGGCACCGCGGGGGTGTGGTTGTAGCCGGTGGCGACGACCACCGCCCCGGCGGTGAGCACGCGGCCGCCGCTGGCGTGCAGGGTCCAGCCGTCGCCCTCGGCGGCCCGCTCGACCCGGGTCACCTCGACGCCGGTGACCAGCTCCAGCTCGTGGAACTCGGCGTACCCCTCCAGGTACCGCACGACGTCGTCGCGGGAGACCCAGCGCCCGAAGCGGCGCGGTATCGCCAGGCCCGGCAGGGCCGAGAGGCGGCGCGTGGTGTGCAGGCGCAGCCGGTCGTAGTGCCCCCGCCACGACGCGCCGACCCCGTCGGACTTCTCTACGACGACGGCGCGGACGCCGCGGGCGCGCAGGGCGGCGGCGGCGGCGAGGCCGCCGGGGCCGGCGCCGATGACGTACACGGGGCGCGGCTGGGTGGTCATGTCGGGTGCTGCGGGGACTTCGGGCATGAGGTGTGAGCGTATCGCCACGCTGGGTTGATGGGTCTCGGACAAGGAGGGAATCGATTGCGGATCGATCACGGCCGGGGTGCGGGGGCCTTGCGGGAACGCCCCCGATCCGCTCAACTGACGTACCGTCAGATCAAGTGGTCGAGGGGTCGAGGGGTGGAGGGCTGCCGATGCAGACCGTCTGGCTCAGTGGGGCCGAATGGCTCGCCGTGCTCCGGATAGGCCTCGGCCTGTGGTGGCTGGAGAGCTGGCGGCACAAGGACAGGAAGGGCTGGTTCGAGCGCGGCACCGGCATCGCGTGGGCCGCCGACATCGCGGGCAAGCACCGCTGGGCGTTCGTGAAGGGCGGCTTCGACACCGTGGTCGCACCGCGGCCGAAGGTGATGGCGTACGTCGTCGTCTACGCCGAACTGGCCCTGGGACTGGGCCTGGTGCTCGGCCTGTTGACGCCGATCGCACTGGTGGGAGGCCTGCTGCTCAATCTGCTCTACCTGGTGCTGATGATCCACGACTGGGCCGAGCAGGGCCAGAACGCGATGATGGCGCTCATCTCGCTCGTCGCCCTCCTCGCCGTGGGATGGCAGGCGTGGTCCCTCGACGCGGCGCTCGGGCTCTTCCTGTGAGCGCCCGCTACGACCTCCCGGAGGCGGAGGACTTCACCCGCCCCTACTGGGACGCGGCCGCGGAGGGCCGGCTGCTGGTGCGGCGCTGCGCCGCGTGCGGGCGCGCGCACCACTACCCGCGCGAGTTCTGCCCCTTCTGCTGGGCGGGGGAGGAGCAGGTAGCGTGGGAGGCGGCGAGCGGCGCCGCGACGCTCTACACCTGGTCGGTGGTCCACCGGAACGACCTCCCGCCCTTCGGCTGCCGCGTCCCGTACACGGCGGCGGTGGTCGACCTCGCGGAAGGGCCGCGGATGATGACCGAGGTCGTCGACTGCGAGGCGGCGGACCTGGCGGTCGGCATGCCGCTGGCGGTGACCTTCCGCGAAGCGGAGGCCGGGGTGGCGGTGGCGGTCTTCCGCCCGGCGGCCCGGTAGGCCCCGGCGGCACCCGGGGCCCGGCGGCACCCCGGGCCCGGGGGTGCCGGGGCCTACCGGAGTGCGGGGCGGTGGGGGGTGCCGGCGGTGCCGGGCGGTGGGGGTGCGCGGGAGGCTCTACGCCGCGCCGCGGGCCCCGGCCGGGTCGAGGGAGTCGATGTCCTCCATGAAGGCCAGCATCCGGGCGTTGACCAGGTCGGGATGGTCGATCTGCGGCCCGTGGCCGGTCGCGGCGATGATCTCGGCGCGGGCCCCGGGAATCAGCCGCGGCACCCGCTCCACCTGCCGCTTCGGGTGTACGAGCAGGCTCCGCTTGCCCATGACCAGGTAGAACGGCGTCCGGATGGAACCCAGCTCGGCATCGGTCAGCGGCAGCGGCGCGGGGCGGCGTATCCGGAAGGCGCGGGCGCCCGCCTGGATCCACGCGCGCATCTCGGGCACGACGATGACCGGCTGCTCCAGCCAGGAGGCCAGGCGCGGCCGCAGCGCCTTCGGCGCGTAGCTCGCGAACAGGCTGGCGAAGATCCAGACGAAGAAGCGCAGGCCCACCTTCTCCAGGCCGCCGGGGTCGAGGGCGGTGACCGAGGCGATCCGGCCGGGCCGCAGGTGCGCCTGGTTGATGACCAGCCAGCCGCCGTAGGAGGCGCCCACGAGGTGGACCCGGTCCAGGCCCAGCGCGTCGAGGGCCTCGTCGAGCCACTGGGCGGCCCGCTCGGGCTGCCACATCGGCTCGCGCTGGACGCTGCGGCCGGCGTCGCCGGGGGTGTCGAGTGCGTAGACGGGGCGCTCCGCGCTGAGCGCCGGGGTGTTGGGGTACCACATCGCGGAGCAGTAGCCGGAGCCGTGGATCAGGACGATCGGCGTGCGCTCCTCGGCGGCCGGGTCCGTGGGGCCGTAGCGGTAGACGTGCGTGGTGCCGAAGCTCGTCTCGACGTCCGTCTCGGAGCGGGCGGGCGCACCCATCGCGTAGAGCACGTCGCAGGTGGCGAAGTAGCGGTCGCGCAGTTCGTCGTTCACGTAGCGGCCGATGTCGCGTCGTACTCGGGTCGTGTTCTCGGGCACGGGGCACCTCCGGGAAGATCCGTTCTTCGTGGTACGACCGTATCACGATGTTGGTACGGCGGTATCATGAACGGGTCCGGGACGACCGGACCGCGAACTCACCACCGACAGGCGGAGGCCCGGCACATGCCGAAGCGCGTGGACCACGAGGAACGGCGCGCCCAGATCGCCGAGGCCCTCATCCAGGTCGCCGGACGGCGCGGACTGCACGCGGTCGGCATGCGCGACGTGGCGGCCGAGGCGGGAGTGTCACTCCGGCTGGTCCAGTACTACTTCCAGACCAAGGAGAAGCTGCTCTTCTACGGGCTCCAGCACCTGACCGACCGCTTCACCGCACGCGTGGGCGCCCGCCTGGCCGCCGCCGGCCCGGAGCCCGGCCCGCGCGCCACCGTCGAGGCGCTGCTCCTGGCCTCCCTCCCCACGGACGAGGAGAGCCGTACCTTCCACCTCCTCTACAGCTCGTACTCGATCCTGTCCGTGACCGACGAGGCCCTGGCCGCCCAGCCCTTCGTCGAGAAGCCCGACGCCGCCGAGAACGCCCTGGCCGGCCTCCTCGTCCGGGCACAGGAGACCGGACTGGCCGACCCCGGCGTCGATGCGCGCACGGAGGCGATCAGCCTGCTCGCCATGACGGCGACGATGGGTACGAGCATCCTCGTGGGACAGCGGGGTCCGGAGTCGGCCGTCGCGGTCCTGCGCCACCACCTGGACCGCATCTTCACGACGCCGGGGCGAGGCGGGTCCGCCGGTCCGCGGGAGCGCGACCGGGACGCCGGGAACCGGTGAGGCGGCCGCGGCGATCCCGGAGGTCCCGGCTCGTCGGGGCGGCCGCGTGCCGGACCCGTACCGGTCGCGTGCCGGACCCGTACCGTGCGCGTCGGGCCGTTCGCTTCGGCTCGTTCGCGTCGGCCCGTTCCGCTGATTCGCCCTACGGCCAGAGCAGTTCGCGGGTCCAGGCGCCCTCGGGTGCGAGGCGGTAGCGGAGCCGGGTGTGGCGGCGGGCCGGGTCGCCCTGGAAGAACTCGACCTCGGCGGCGGCGAGGACGTACCGGGTCCACGTGGGCACCGGGGCGTCCGGCTCGGCCCCCGCCCGCTCCCAGGCCGCCGCCGAAGCCCGGGTCAACTCCTCCTCGGAGGCGAGCACTTCGCTCTGGCGTCCCGTCAGCGCGGCGGCGAGCGCGCCCCGCGAGCGGACCGCCAGGTCGGCGCGGCTCTCCTCCGGGCCGCACGCGGTGACCCGGCCCCGGACGCGGACCTGGCGGGCCACGGCCGGCCAGTAGAAGCCCAGTGCGGCGTCCGGCCGCCCGGCCAGCTGTACTCCCTTGGCGCTGGTGGAGTGCGAGGCGAAGTGCCAGCCGCGGGCGTCGACGTCGTGCAGCATCAGGGTGCGCACGTCGGGCCGGCCCTCGCCGTCCGCCGTCGCCAGGCTCATGGTGTGCGGCTCCGGTTGTCCGGCCCCGGCGGCGTGCGTGAACCACGTGCGGAACAGCGCCACCGGTTCGTCCGGTGCGGCGCCGGGGTCGAACGCGGGGAGCGGCCCGTCCCAGACGCGCAGGGAGCGCAGGGTGGCGCGGAAGTCTTCACTGCTGGTCTCACCGGTCATTGCGCCAGGCTAAAGGCTGCCGTTCGGCGCCCGGCGCGATCCGGCGGTCGACTCGGGCCACCGGCCGTTGGTCACGATCTGGGAGAAACCCATCCGCTACGGGCGTCCGTTCATATGATGACCCTCCATTCGAGCGGCTGCGGGCTCCTCGCGGGCGGGTACGGACGCATGCGGGGACGCGCGTACGCGTACGGGAACGGCTTCAGGTGGGGGTACCGATGAAGAGAGACGGAAGACGCACGGGCGGTCCCGTCCGGCGGGCGCTGGTCGCCCTGCTGGTGGCGGGAGCGGCCGTGGCCTGCGGGCCGACGGGGGGCGGGGGGCCCGCCGACCCGCCCCCGCCGACGACCTCCTCGGCGGCCCCGTCGCCGACGGCCGAGACCCCCTCCCCGTCGCCTACGCCCCCCGCCGCGGAGCCGGCCTCGCCGACGGCCGTGGCGAGTCCCGCGGCCGCGGCGACGACGCGGGCCCCGGCGCCCACGCGCAGTGCCGCCCCGGCCGCCGATCCGAAGCCGCCCGCCACGACCCAGGCCCCCACCCAGGCGCCCAGGCCCGCGACGAAGCCGGTGGCGCAGCCCACGACCACGGCGCCGACCAGGCCGGCCGCGGTCGAGTGCGAGATCGTCTCCAACGCCGGCAACTGCTACAACGCGGGCCAGTTCTGCCGCAAGGCCGACCTCGGCCGTTCCACGCGCGCCGCCAACGGGCGCACGATCAACTGCCGTCTGGACGGCAGCCAGCCGCGCTGGCAGTACTGACGCCCCGACCGGAGGCGGGGGGGGCGGGGGCCGGGCCCGGGCGCGCGCCCCGCAAACACCCGCCCCCGGCGCGCGGTGGGGGGGGGGAGT
>NZ_JBHXSC010000012.1:0-4694 GCF_042716505.1 Streptomyces sp. NPDC058674 | reverse complement strand
CGGGCGCCGCCACGGGGCGCACTTTCACCGGCGGTCTGGCCGGCAGCCCGCCGGGCTGGCAGTACTGACGCCCCGCCCGGTGGCGGGCGCCGCGGACCGGTCCGCGGCGCCCGCCGAACCTTCCTCCGGCCCGCTGGCGCGGTTGGACGGTGACCTGGGTGACGGGGCGGACGGTCCGGGGGATGTCGCACGGCGCCCGCGGGGTACGCCGACGAAGCGCGCAGTGGACCCGGACGAGGGGCGCCGGCGGCGCACTGGAGTCACTCCTGGCGGACCGTGCACCTGACGGCCGACGGCGACCTGCTGCTCGTCCACCACGACGGGCAGGTGCTCGGGGAACTGCCGGTGAAGACGCTGACGCTGGACGCTTCAGCAGCGGCCGAGCAGGACGGTTCCCGAGGAGCAGAACCAGCCGCCCGTTCCCGAGGCCAGCGCCACCTCGGGGAGGCGGCCGCCCGCCTTCAGGACCTGGCCGGCGCCCGCCTCGCCGCGCAGCTGGCGGACCGCCTCGACCAGCAGGAAGAGGCCGCGCATGCCCGGGTGGCAGGCCGAGAGGCCGCCGCCGTCGGTGTTGACCGGGAGTTCACCGTCGCGCAGCAGGCGGCCCTTCTCCACGAAGGCGCCGCCTTCGCCCTTGGCGCAGAACCCGAGGTCCTCCAGGGTGACCAGGGTCATGTACGTGAAGGCGTCGTAGATCTCCGCGAGGTCCACGTCCGCGGGGGTGAGCCCGGCGCGTTCGAAGGCCAGGCGGCCCGAGACCGCCGCCGGGGACACCGTGAAGTCCTCCCACTCCGACATGGTCGTGTGCGAGACCGAGGCGCCCGCCCCCAGGACCCACACGGGCGACTTCGCGGTGTCCGGTACGTAGTCCTCCGCCGCCAGCAGGACCGCGCAGCCGCCGTCGGAGCGGATGCAGCAGTGCAGCTTGGTGAAGGGGTCGGCGATCATCTCCCCGGACAGCACCTCGTCCACCGTGATCGGGTCGCGGAACATCGCGTCCGGATTCGTGGCGGCGTTCGCCCTGGCCTGGACGGCCACCGAGGCGAGCTGCTCCAGGGTGGTGCCGTACTCGTGCATATGGCGGCGGGCCGCCATCGCGTACTTGGAGACCAGGGTGGGGCCGTACGGGACCTCGAACTGCAGCGGTCCCCGTGCCCCGAAGGAGAGGTTCGCGGTCCGGCGGCGGGCCTTGATGTCGGCCCGTGCGGTGGAACCGTAGACCAGCAGGACGGCATTGGCGTGCCCCGCGGCGATCGCGTCCGCCGCGTGGGCCGCCATGACCTCCCAGGTGGAACCGCCGACCGAGGTGGAGTCGACCCAGGTGGGTCGCAGGCCCAGGTACTCGGCCACCTCGACCGGAGCGAGGACGCCGAGGCCGGCCGAGGCGAAGCCGTCGATGACGGAGCGGTCCAGGCCGGAGTCGGCCAGGGCGCGCCGGGCCGCCTGCGCGTGCAGGGCGTAGGGGGTGGGGCCGTCCACCCGGCCGCAGTCCGAGAGCGCGACGCCGACCACGGCGACCCGGCGGCGCGGTGCGGGAGAGGGCAGGGGGCGGGGCTGTCCCGTCGGTCCAGGCATGGGGAGACGGTATATCTGACGGGTCGTCAGGCGCTAGGGCGCGGGCGGCAGGGGTGGGGCGGGCGGTGCATGCGCGGCGCCCTCGGTGGGGTCCCGCGCCGGATGTCCGTAGGTGCGGCGTGGCGGCTCGTTTCCCGCGCCCGGGGTGGCCGCTGACCGCTCCCGGGCGCGGGGGGTCCCCGCCCCGGCCCGCCCCGCCCCGCGGGAAGGGCCCGGCGTCCGCCCCCTGGGCATCTGGCGCCGTCCGGCCTAACATGACGCCCCGTCAGATACGGGGAGGAGCCCGACGATGGATGCCGCCTTCACCGCGGAGCAGCACGAGATGCGCCGCACCCTGCGCGAGATCCTGGGCAAACGCTGCGGGCCGGACGAGGTCAAGGCCGCCGTCCGCACCGCCGCCGGATACGACCGCGGCCTGTGGCAGCAGCTCGCCCGGCAGCTCGGGCTGCCCGGCCTGGCCGTCGCCGAGGAGTACGGCGGTGTCGGCTGCACCACCGCCGACCTGGCCCTGGCCTGCGAGGAGGCCGGGCGGGCGCTGCTCCCCTCGCCGCTGCTGGCCACCGCGGGCCTCTGCATACCGCTGATCACCGCGCTCGGTACCGCAGCCCAGCGCTCCGAGCTGCTCCCGCCGCTGGCGGCGGGCGGGCTCACCGCCGCCCTCGCCGTCCCGGGCCCGGCGCTCGCCGCGGCCCTCGCGCTCACCGGCGACGACACCGCCGGGGCGTGGGCGGGCGGCGGCCGTGCCGGCGGGGTCCAGGCCCGCGCCGAAGCCACAGCCACAGCCACAGCGGAAGCCGACGGCAGTGCCGACCGTGCCGACCGAGCCGACCGTGCCGACCGTGCCGACCGTGCCGACCGTGCCGACCGTGCCGACCGAGCCGACCGCGCCGACCGCGCCGACCGCGCCGACCGCGCCGACGGCGGCGACAGCCCCGGCTGGCGGCTGTACGGGGAGGCGGCCCAGGTCCTCGACGGCCACAGCGCCTCCGTGCTCCTCGTCGCCGCGCACACCGGCGGCTTCGCGCGCGGCCGCATCCTGCTCTTCCTCGTACGGGAGGACGCGCCCGGCCTCGTGCGCTCGCGGCAGTCCGTACTCGACGAGACCCGCCCCCAGGGCACGATCCAACTGCGCGACGTCCCGGCCCGCCTGCTGGGCGGCCCGGACGCCGACGTGCTCGGCGCCCTCGCCGCCACCGGCCGCACCGCCTCCGCCGCGCTCGCCGCCGAGGCGGTCGGCGCGGCGGACCAGGCTCTCGCCCGTACCGTGGAACACGTCCGCGGGCGCGAGCAGTTCGGCCGGGCGATCGGCTCCTTCCAGGCGGTCAAGCACCGGCTCGCCGACCTCTACGTCCGGATCCAGGCGGCCCGCTCGGCGGCCTACTACGCCGTATGGGACCCGGCGCAGGGCGCCCTCGCCCTCGCCCAGGCCCTGGAGGCCCTGCGGGTGACCGCGGGCGAGGCGATCCAGCTGCACGGCGGCATCGGCTTCACCTGGGAGCACGAGGCACACCTGTACTTCAAGCGGGCGGCGGCCGACGAGCTGCTGTTCGGCCCGGTCCACCGGCTGCGCGCCCATGCCGCCCACCGGGCCGGGCTCTTCACCCCGTCCACGGAATCCGGGCAACGGTCCCGGCAAGAGCCCGAGCAGGACTCCGAGCACGACTCCGAGCAAGAGAAGGTGGCCGTCTGATGACTGTGGCTTCCGGCGTCGGCGTCAGGCTGATGCAGAAGGTCTCCTCGACCCTGCTGTTCGCCAAGATCGCCCCGCACGTCATCCCCGCCGTGGACAAGGCCGTGCACAAGCTGACCCGCGGAAAAGTGATCCCCAGCGCCCGGATGCTGCCGGGCGTGATCCTCACCGCCAAGGGCGCCGTGACCGGCGAGCCGCGCACCACGCCGCTCGCCTGCATGCCGGAGGACGGCGGGGCCGCCTGGCTGCTGATCGGATCCAACTTCGGCCGGCCCGGGCACCCGGCGTGGACCGGAAATCTGCTCAAGCACCCGGACGCGGACGTGAGTTGGAAGGGCCAGGACATCGCCGTACGGGCCCGGCTGCTGGAGGGTGAGGAGCGCGCGGAGGCGTGGCGCGCCGCGCTGGGGTTCTGGCCGCCGTACGCGACGTACCAGGCGCGCATCGAGCGCGAGATCCGGCTGTTCCGCCTGGAGCGCCGCTGATCGCGCGCGTCCGCGGCGCGGGGCCGTCCCGGGAGCGGCGGGCCCTGGGAGGGGTCCGCCGCTACTTGGTCGGCTTCTTGCCGGTGATGCCGAGGTGGACGAGGAGGGCCAGGTTCGGCTTGAGCTCGGCCTGCTTGACGCCCCAGGTCTGGAAGCCCTTCTGGTGCGAGGCGACCGCGGCCAGCATCGCGACCAGGGAGCCGGCCATCGCCGCGGGGCTGACGTCCTTGTCGACCTTGCCCTTCGCCTGGAGGTCCTTCACCGATTCCGTGAGGGAGTTGGTGACGGAATTGAGGATCTTCATGCGGATCTTGTAGAAGCGCTTGTCGCCTTCGGCCGCGCCGAGGTCGACGACCCGCAGGATCGCGTCGTTGCGCCGCCAGAAGTCCAGGAAGCCCTCGACCAGCTCCTCGGCCGCCGCCCAGCCGGCCTTGCCGACCCAGGTGCGGCCCTCGACCAGGGACGTCAACTGCGCGCCCTCGGCGGCCATGTGCTCGGCGATCTCCAGGACGGCGCCCTCGACGTCCGGGAAGTACTGGTAGAAGGTCGCGGGGGAGGTGCCGGCCTTGCGGGCGACGTCGATCACCTTGACGTCGCGGTACGGCGAGGAGCTGAGCATCTCGCTGAGGCAGTCGAGCAGCTTCTGCCGCGTCGCCTGGCCGCGCCGGCCGGCGACACGCCCGTCGACGGTGCGTACTTGTCCTGTCATGCCGTCAGCTTACCGAGGGGTGATCGGCGCGCTATTCGGCCGCCTGCAAATGGGGTCCGGGGGGCCGTGGCCTGGGCGGACGCCGGTCCTGAGAGGGTGTGGGGTCGAATTTCGGCCCGTGCTGCCCGGCGCGGTCCGGGTGGCGGGCCCGGCCCCGGCGGCCGGGGGCCCCCCCCCCCAACCCACACAATAACCCCCAAAAATTTATAAAAAAACAGTTGTGAAAATTTAGTGC